>JALGTI010000328.1 GCA_029821455.1 Candidatus Zipacnadia bacterium
CCCGACGCCTCCGCCGCCGTCAGCACGCCCTCGAGGGCCTTCTCCGCAGCCGGATGCCCGATCGCCGCCAGGTTATACAACACATAGCCCGGCGTCATCGTCACATAGTACCCGCAGCTTGGCGTCGTCGTGACTGTCCCGTTTTCTTTCCACAGGTACTTGAGCGAGTTCAGGACATTCTGCTGCTGGTGCTTATCGGCGGGGTCGCCGTAGCCGATCCAGATAGGCCGCATATTGATGGGCGCGAATGGATACCTGTGCACCTGATTGGAAAAGTCCGACATCGCCGGGGCATAGAAGCCCTTGTCGGGGTGCCAGTAAGAATCCTCCAAGGCTCTCTTCGCCCGCCGGGCCTTTGGGTCGGGGCCAGGCTTGACGAAAATCCCGTCGGCCCAAGCACAGGTAAGCACCATCCGCTGGATGGCTTTATCCGCCGCGCAATACTCAAAGCCCGAATCAGCAGACTGCGCCTCCAGGCTCACATAATCCGGCACGTCGTGCCCTGCGTTGAACAGACTATAGCCAGGGAAACGATATGTTTCATCAGCGTGGAACGGCAGTCTCCCCCGCTCGTCAACCTCCTGGCCCTCGATGCACCTGCGGAGCATACCCATCTGCTGGCCAATCGTGTGCACGTCGCCGCTGTGTTGCATATACCAGTATCGCTGCAGCACTACAAAGCTGGGCACCTCGGCCGGTTCAACCGGGACCTCGGACCAATCGTAATCAGCCGACGGCTCAGGGGAGTTCAGGTTCAGGGGCAGGTTGTTGCCGATCTTGCCCTGTTGCGCGCAGCCGCGATAGTGATAATCCAGGGCCTTGCGCACCCGCTCGTGAGCGCCGAGGGCCAGCATATAGCGAATCGGGCCATTGCTGTCGCGCACCCAGCAGTAGGTGTACTTGTCCATCGGCGAAAAGCCGCCTGCGCTGGCCTGCTGAGAGGCAATGATGCGCTTCTGGACTTCCAGCATGCTGGATACCCGGCTATCAGGGCAGGTCACCTGGACTGTGTCGCCAAATTCGTCCGCCCACGCCTGTCGGCAGCGCTCAAGCTCTGCAAACGCATCACTAACTTCGAGGCCCTCCACTACCTGGTGCCCAGCTTGCTCAGAATCTGAGAATATCAGATAGGCGACCTTGGCCACCGACTGGCCGGCCTTGAGGCTGCCCAGCGGGCAGACGAAACCACTGCCCGTTTCCGCCGCTGCAGGGCGCGCGTCCCGAGGCACAGCAGCAGGCAGTTCCGGCAGCGACAGCTCGGGGTTGAACTGTGTTCTGCTGCCCACGATGCCTGCGCGTAACTGCCGCTGTGGCGTGCCAAGTGCCGCGTCGCCGTTCAGGTCTGAGGCCGCCAGATTGAATGTTATCCCCAGTGCGACACTTCGCAGCTTCTTGCTCCCCTTGTTACTGATGACAAGGACTCGAACAATGCACGGATGATCCGGGCTGGCAAAATCGAAGCTCTCTAACCGCAGGCCCTCCTCGGTAGAGAGCGACGTGGTCACCACCGGCGCAGCCTTGACCCATGCCACCCTCTGCCGGGTGAACAGCACCGGCTTGCCGCCTACATACACCACAGGAGTGCTTGCCCACAAAGCGCCAGACTTCTGATAGTCGGGCCCGATGAGATTGGAGAGCGCGTTGAGGGGATATTGGGTGCCCTCAAAGCCGAAGCACCGCCCATTGCCGACCGGATAGGCCGCCAGACCCGCATAGCCCGGAGGGTTGCTATTCAGGTCCGCCTCCAGCGTCCAATCCTCGAAAGTCGCCGCCAGCCACGGATACCGGTCCAGCAGCTCCTCCCGCGAGATGGCCGCATTGCGGCGGTTATATCTCGCATCGCCGCCACAACCTGCCACGCCCGGCAAGACAATTATGATGACAACCCAGAACCACAGACGCATCTTGCACACCTTCAAAGTTGCAGTGTCAGCCATACGGCGTGATTAGGCCGTTCGTACGACAGGCATCCCTGCCTGTCGCAAGTGTCACTGTGAACTATGGTATGGACAGGCAAGGATGCCTGCCTTCGCGGGCCACAGCCCGCTACGGCGGGCGAAGGCCTGTCCTGCGAGAAATGGCCAAAGGCCCCCCGTTATTCTCCTGCCCTGGCCGCTTTGGGCACGACGACAAGGGCATTGGAGACCAGCCGCGCCTGGCCATCGCCGGGATGGTTGATGACTTTGCCGTTGGCGGCCACGGCAGTTGATGAGCCGCCACCGTCGAGGTTCATCGCCTGCCAGGCACCGAGCTTGACCAGAATGCTGGCCAACTCGCTGAGCGTTGCCCCCCTCACTTGCTCCCCGGCAGGCTCCACCACCACCAGGAGCAGCTTCCCCGACTTGGTGAAGCCCACGGCAGAGCGCGGCGAGGCGCCGCTGTTTACGTCCCACCTGAAGCGCTCCGCTGTTGCTGTGATGTGCGGCTTGCCATCCAGCACCAGCCGTGGCCCGGCTCCCAGCGCGTGCCTGACGCCATCCCAGGCCGGCCTGGTTTCCAGAGTCACCTGCAGCTTATCGCCACGCTTGACCTGTCGCAGTGTCTCCGCACTGTTTCCAGAACCCGACAGCACGTAGCCAGTGTGGGGAAACTCCACCGGGCGCCCATACGTCTCCACCACCATCACCTCACCCTCCCGGTTGAGCACCAGCCGTGTCTTGGTGGCATCGCCGGGTAGTTCCTGGCCCCACCGCCACGTATATAAAACAACCCCGTTGGGGTCTTGTGCTCCCTGATTGATGCCCTCAAGCCTCAGGCTCGTGCCATCCGGCAGCTTCACCGTCCCACGGAACCTCACATTCCCCATTCGCATTCGCCCATCAGCCCAGAAACCGATGGCCGTGCGGCCATACATAGGCACCTTGATCCACTCGCCATCAATTACCAGCCAGCCCAGTGGCGGTCCCTGGGCCGCGAAGTAGCCGCCATTGATGGCCGCGATCGCCCCGCTCTGCTGGGCGATGCGCCGGACGCTGCTGCGCCGGCGGATTGTGTGCCGGGCTAGCGCGGGACGCACCTCGACGCCCTCAGCGGCCGGGTCAACCTCCAGCACAAACACGTGCAAGGGACCTCGCGGAGTGGTGAAATTCCGCAACTGCCAGGGTTCAATCTCTGCTGGAGACGGCGGTGGAATCGGCTCTGCGGGCGGCTGCACCTCGGGCGGTGTCGGCGGGGCCGGGCGTACCAGATCAATTGCAATGCGCGGACTATCGCCCAGGGTGAATATCCGGCGACTCTCTACCGCTTCGTGTGTTACGACGATCTTGGTGAAGGAATCCGCTGTAGCAGAGCGCGTGGCCTTGCAGTTAACTGCCCCTTCAAAGACTAGCACCTGCAGAATGTCGAAGTG
>JALGTI010000329.1 GCA_029821455.1 Candidatus Zipacnadia bacterium
CCAAGCAAAACTGCATAACTCGAGCTTTCAAGCAGGGGTTTCCCTGGCGCCAATTGCCTTGGCCAGAGCCTCTTTTTCTTCGGGCAGCAGTTCGTGGTCAGTACCGCCGGCGGTGACCTCGCGCAGGAAGATGCGGCTGCCCTCCAACGTGTATAGCGAGGCGATGATGAAGCCGTTATTCTGGGCGTCCAGCAGCACTAGTGCGAAGCTGAGGTCACCCGCGATCTCTTCATCCGCATTGAACCTGACCAGGCCCACCTTCTGGATCGTAAACCTGTACCGCTCGGTGAGGTCCTTGGCCCGCGCCTGCAGTTGCCCGACTTTGCGCGAGTTGGCCTCGAGGTGGGAGAAGAGGTCTACCAGTGCCTGCTGGCTGTCCGCGCCCTCCAGTCGGCCGGCCAGGGCACGGATATCCGGGGTCACCGCCTCCACACGCCGACGCAAACCCACGGCAATCACCAGGGCCACGATGGCAATCACCAGCGCGGCGAGGGCCATCACTCCCGCCGTCTGCAGCAGCCACCCAGGCATCTAGAGCTCCTCCTCCGATTGCTTGCGACGGATGGCGCGGCGGTCCATCTCCAGGGTCATGTCCCCCACATCCACCTCAATGATCTTCTCGCCCACGCGCTTGATGATGCCGTAGATGCCGCCCACAGTCACCACCTTATCGCCAACTTGTAGCTCATCAATGAGCTGCTGGTGGCGGCGCTGACGCGCGTGTGCAGGCCGCACCACTATCCACCAGAACAGCCCCAGGATGACCAGCAGCATTAGGATGATCGGGGCTGCGTTAGTCCAAGTCAGTTGTCCTGCATTCATACTTGCTTGCCTCTTTCAGCGCCCGCTCACGGATGGATAACAGCCTTGATAACCTGGTCCTTGTGGTTATGTACGAACTCCATCGCCTCAGCGGTTTCATTCAGGGAGAAGTGATGGGTGATCAGTGACTTGACATCGACCCGTCCGGCTGCAATCAAGGCCACACCAACAGGATAGCAGTTCGCATACCGGAACAACCCTCCGGCATTGAGCTCTTTGGAGATGAAATCCCAGATGGGGAACTGATCAATCGTACTAGGGCCCATACCCACGAACTGCACCATCCCCCCGCGCCTGGTCAGGGCGATGGCCTGTGGCACAACGTCGCCCAGGCCACTGCACTCAAAGCAGACGTCCGCGCCCTCCCCGTCGGTCAACTCCCTGACTATCTCGACCACATCTTCCTGCAGCGGGTGGATGATACGGGTCGCACCCAGCTTCGCGGCGAACTCCAGGCGGCTGGGCACCACATCAGTTATCACCAGGGTGGTAGCGCCGTGGGCGGCGGCAGCCTGCATCGTGGTCAGGCCAATGGGCCCGGCACCCAGGATTGCGACCACATCGCCCGGCTGCACGCCCGCACGCTTCGCTGCCCACAAACCGACGGAGAGGGGCTCGATCATCGCGCCCTCTTCGGTGGTCACGTGCTCAGGCAGCTTGAACAGAAAGTTAGCAGGCCAGGTGACAAACTCACAGAACGCCCCATCAACCGGCGGCGTGGCCATAAAGACCACATCGGGGCAGAGGTTGTACAGACCGCGCTTGCAATAGCGGCACTTGCGGCAGGTATATCCGGGCTCAATGGCCACGCGATCGCCAGGCTGCAAGCGAGTTACATCATCTCCCACTGTCACCACCGTCCCGGCCGCCTCATGGCCCAGGACTAGCGGCTCTTCTACCCCCAGGTCGCCAATATGACCATCGAAGAGCCAGTGAACATCCGAGCCGCAGATGCCAACTGCATCCACCCGTATCAAGGCCTCATCCGGGCTTGTCACCTCCGGCTTGGGCAGCTCGTCTATGCGCAGGTCTCCGACTGCGTGCATCACGGCAGCCTTCATCGTGTCAGCCATCTGTCTTCGCCTCCTGTCACTACGGGATAGTTCAACAAGCCAGCAAGCAGGTCCTTCAAGGGGGCATCTAGAGGGACATATACCCAGAAGAGCAATACAGGGATAGCGGGTGGCTATGGCGAAGTTGGGGCCAAGGCTACTATGACATTCGCCAACCCGCTATTCCTGTGGGGCGGCTTTGCCGCTTTCATCCCCGTCATTATCCACCTCTGGGGCCGCAGGCGGCCACGCCGCGTGCCCTTCCCCAGCCTGATGTTGCTGCAGGCCAGCCACCAGCAGCAGTCCACCTTCCGACGACTCCGCGACCTGATACTACTGGCCCTGCGCGTGTTGCTCATCCTTATGGTGGCTCTCGCCCTGGCCGGGCCCTCTACCACGTCGGCATGGCTGAGGCCAATCGCCGGCGGCATCACCATGGTCTTGCTAGATAGCTCCTACAGCATGGCCTATCGAGACGGCGACCTCACAAACTTCGACAAAGCAAAGCAAGTTGCAGCTCGCCTCGTTGAAGGTGGACGCGACAAGATATGGCTGGCGATGGCTGGCGAGGATGTGCAGCCCCTCTCCCCCACTCCGCTGACCGACCAGGAGACACTGGAAGGGCTGCTGCCACAGGCTAATGTTACGCATCAGCACGGTGACATCGCCGCCAGCCTGCTCAGCGCGTGCGAATTGCTGCAAAGCCGCAATCTGCCGGGCGCTGTGGTGCTCATCACAGATATGCAAGAGGCATCAGTCAGCCCGCTTGACGCTTCTGGCCGTGATCTGCTCAGGAAAACCTCCGTGCAACTGGTGGATGTGTCTGTTCCGTCCGCTGCCAATGTCTGCCTGGAGAGTCTGCGACCTGTTGACGGTGTTGCTGTGACTGGCCGTCCATGCCGGCTGCGCGCGAAAGTGCGAGCGTATGGGGGCGCGGCGGAGCAGAAGCTGCAAGTCAATCTGATTGCCGGCAAATGGCATAGCCCTGTCCGGTCGCTAGCCGTAGGGCCCAACGAAAGCGCGGAGATTGACATTACTGTGCCCGCTCATCCACCTGGAGAACTCCTATGTAGGGCCCAGATTGCCGGCGACTTGCTGGAGGCGGATAACACCCGCTGGGTGGTCGTCCCTGTGAGAGAGCGCATATCGGTCGCGGTAGTAGGAGTGTCTCGGCGTACCCGCTTCATTCGCCTGGCCCTGGAGCCGGCCCCGGGCGGGCCGGTGCAAGTGCGCGACTTGACAGCCGACGAAGTGAGTATCGCAGCCCTGGAAGGCTGCGATACGATGGTCCTGGGTGATATCCCGCGTCTCAGCGAGGAGGCAACCGAGGCGCTGCTTACTCACCACCGCGATGGCACAGGTCTGATCATCTTCATCGGCCCCCAGACGGATAGCGAATGGTACAATGATATCCTGCTACCGCGTTTGGTTGGACTTGACCAGCCTGTTGTGCACAGCCGCGCCTCCGGGGCCGGCGGCGACCTGCTGGCAGCCGCCTTCTGGGGCTACTGGCAGCTAGTGGAGAGCCCGGAGGCTCTGCAAGTGTTGGCTCGGTTGATTGACGGCACCCCGTGGCTGTTGCACGTCCCAACGTGTTCCTGCTCAACACCTCACCGGATACCGAATGGACCGACCTGCCGCGCCACGCCGCATGGGTGGCGTTGATGCATCGGCTGGTGATCGCTTCATTGTCGCCAACCGCAGCAGACTTCCCTCATACCGAGGTGGGTGATGAACTCCGGCAAGCCATCCCAGAGGCGTCCAGTGTGTTGGCGGCGAACGGTAGCCCAGTCGAGGGCTGGTTCGCCTCGCCCGGTTTCTACACAGCCATAGCTAACGGCGAAGTGGAGCAGAGCATCGCCGTCAACGTCAACACACGCGAGGCTGACCTGCGCAAGATCTCCAACAAAGAACTCGCCCGGCGTCTGGGACTGGCGCGGCTGCGAGTGAGCAGTTATGATGATGTTATGAGAGAGGGATTGCCGGCGCTACCGGTGCCGGTCAGCCTTACGCCGTTGCTGCTGTTGCTGGCGGCCGGATTGCTATTAGCCGAGGTGATTGTGGCCCGCTTGCCGAAGATTCGCGCCGAGGTGCCGAGTTGACAATGACAACCTACGTAGCGGTTGATTACGATGCCATCAAGCACAACCTGACCCAGGTGCGAGGCCGCCTGGCCGACGGCTGCAAGCTGATGGCGGTGGTCAAGGGCAATGCCTACGGGCATGGCCTGCTTCCAACGGTGCGGGCGTGCGTGGAAGCAGGGGCGGATATGCTGGGGGTCAGCCACCTGGATGAAGGCCTCCGCCTTCGCGAGGCGGGGTTGACGGCGCCGGTGCTGGTTTTCCTGCCGCTGCT
>JALGTI010000330.1 GCA_029821455.1 Candidatus Zipacnadia bacterium
GCCGATGAAAGTCAATACCGCATACACCAGCGCCACATCCAGATACACGTACCGCTGAAACACAAATCCCAGCAGCACGAGCAGCGCGATGGTCACCGTGGT
This sequence comes from Candidatus Zipacnadia bacterium, assembly GCA_029821455.1. Taxonomy (GTDB): domain Bacteria; phylum Armatimonadota; class Zipacnadia; order Zipacnadales; family Zipacnadaceae; genus JALGVG01. The sequence goes on from JALGTI010000330.1 coordinate 103, forward strand.
GGTCGTATCCACTGCCACCGCTCGATCTACGGTAGTGGGTCCGCCGAGCATACGGAGCAAGCACAGGAGGATACCCGCCCCTATGATGATCGGAAAAACAATCTCGGTCAGAACCTCGAGCCCGCTCATTCAAAAATCACCCTCAGATACTTTTCGAACCTTTCGCCGATCGCCTCTGTGGCGTCTTCGACTTCCTCAACCTGTACGTTTATCCAGTGGATGAGTAGATTGTCGCCAATTATATCCAGGGTAAACGTCCCCGGGGTCAGCGTAATGGAGTTCGCCAGGGCCATCTTGGCTATATCCGATTTCAGGGCAGTTTTGATAACCACGACCCCCGGGTTTATGGGCATCTTGGGATGAATCACGCGGTAGGCGACGTCGAGGTTAGCCTTCAATATCTCTCCGCCCAATACCCCGAGGTAGACACAAAAGAATACCACCCGCTTAGCGCTCAAGGGGGGAAGACCCAGGCGGAGGTAATAGCTACTCAGCCACAACGCAACCACTACGCATACGGCAATGCCCACACCTATCTCCTGAATCTCCACAGTGGAGGTGAGGGCCAGCCATACAGCAAAGGAGAAGACCAGCAGGTAAGTGAAGCTTTTGATTCGCTCTGCAGCGGTAACGTTCTGTTGTTTCATAGTGCGATCTTCTATACGCAGCAGACCAAGCGAGCCATCTCACTGGCGAGGTCCACGCAAGAGATCTTGATGTCTGGGGGTATGTTCAATTCGCAAGGCGCAAAGGATAGAATGGCATTCACGTTTGCCTCCGCCAGGCGCTGTGCCACTGCTGGCGCTTCCGAAGCGGGTACAGCCATAATGGCCACTCGAATGTCCTGAGCCTCAATTCGTTCTTCCATCCGGCTGGCATCTTCCACGGTCACCCGGTCAATTTTCTGCCCTATCTTGCGCTCGTCAGCGTCGAAAGCTGCCACAATTTTGAACCCCTCGTCCTCCAATCCCGGGAACCCAAGCAGAGCCTTCCCGAGGTTTCCTACTCCAACCAGGGCAACCTTCACGATCTGGTCCAGGTTGAGAATGGAACGGAGCTCGTTAGTCAGCCCATCCACCTCGTATCCTACGCCCCGCACTCCGAATTCGCCGAAGTAGGATAGGTCCTTTCTCACAGTGGAGGACTTCACATGGCATGCTTCGGCCAGCCTCTGGGACGGAATAGTACAAATACCTTTCTTCTGTAGGCAGCGAAGCTCCCGCAGGTAAAGGAACAGCCGTGTTCTGGTTTCTTCTGGAATTGACCTTGCCATCTTGCCGACGTTGCTGGCCATTATATAGGCTTGTGATTGTGATGTCAAGCACTAGCGCTCATCTAGCGTGCTCTATTCATCAAATCCGAGCAAGGATTTTGGCAGGAGCGGCGAAGTGATGTGTAAGCAGACCATCTCACCGTTTGAGGGGGCTGTTGCCATGAACACACACTGCGAGATCCAAACCCGTTTTTCTTTCCGTGATTGCAGAGAGATTCGCATCAACTTCGGGGGCGGGCGGATCACCTCCGATGCCGGCTTGATTGGGCTGTGCGATCACGGCCTGTTTCAGATCAATCCTGGCAAAGACCAGGACAAGCTGCTAGCCTCCCAGCCGAGTCTGTCGCACTTTGAAAACTCTCTCTGTGCCAGGGAAGCCGCTATGCTAAACGAGCTTCTGGTCGAAAGCTTCATCCAGAGCTGTCAGCGCCCGGCGAATCCCGCCGCGTGTTTGACTTCTACATCGGCCAGTGGCTGCTTGCTGTCTCTCCGGCCAAATACCAACTGCCCTCGGCGCCCAGGAACCCGGTCCGACTGTCATCCCGCTTGCTTCCCCCGACGTGAGTTGTATAGAGCAGGCGACTGAAGTCTGTGGACAGCTTGACGAACGTGGCCTTCCGCCTGCCGTCAACCTGAATGGCGCCGGCGGTTACCTGCAAGTTCGTTGACCTCGTGTATCCGGACAAGTGCACGTTTCCCGGCTCATCCACATAGATGCCGTCGGGATTCTCACCGGCGTTCCCACCGATAATGGTCGCCTGATACAGGACGCGGACTAGGCGAGCATGGCTCCGCCACCGCTGAGTGGGAAGATGACCTGATGGACATGGCGGGTATGGGCCCGCGTCCAGAGACAGCCATCCAGCGTGAGCACTTCAGCGATAACTGACACCGCCTCTGCGAAAGGCAGCCGGGTCAATCAGAGACGAACTGAAAGGCGTAGAGCTTGGCAGAGCGCATCTTGATGCGCAGCCTGACTGGCTGGCCGGCGAAGGCGCGCACGTCGGGCTCGTTGTGCCACCAGACCTGCTGGGCCACGCCGTTGCGGTCCACGGAGACAGAGTCGTGCTCCGTGAAACCAGGGATGGGGCTGTCGCTTTCGTCCTGCAGTTCGACCCCCGCCTCGCCCAGTGCCCCGCAGTCTATGTTGAGGTTGAGCCGGTTGCCTTCGAAAACGAGGAGAGGAGTGACCAGCTCGCCCCCTTCGGGTCCGGCGTCGAGTGAGATAAAACCGTCCAGCCGCTGTCGTACAGTTTTAGCAGTGAACTGCGAGCCGTTGTCCGAACGGATATAGTCAGGGACGCGCCGCCGTTTGGACTGTTCTTGGGGCACTTTGAGCCCCTCCTAGCGCCAGAGTGGCTCAATGCGCTTGTGGTTTACCGGCCGGCCTTCGGCCCGCAACAAGGCGGTAATGCGTCGCTACCCGTACCTGCCATATTCTGTTGCCAACTGTACCATCCGACTTACCAACAGCTTCTCTTTGTCAGGTACGGTGCGTTGGCGGCGCTGGGTGGACCGGGCCTGTCCCAGCACCCGACAGGCTCGGCGCTCGGAAACTACCGGTGGGGTCCCAAAACCAATCTGCAGGTACTTTTCGACAGGACATCGTCTGCGACCGCGAGGTTGGAAGTCGGGGCCAGCCTATGTCGGCTTGGCCAGACGCCACAGGAGCGCCGCGTGGGGCGGATCAGCAACTCGCAAACGTGCAAAGGGGAGACAGCGCCTGCTGCCGGATCACTGCTGAGCACCGAATGCCTCACGCAGCTTCTCGATAGTAGTCGTTGATCAGTCCACCCAACCTCACATCTAGGTGCACCTTGGCCCGCAGTCGCTCCCGGCCCCAAATGCGCTGAGGCGGTACAGTTGCGCAGCGTCTGAGCGTAGTAAGCTAAGACGCGTATGTGCTAGGATGGTTGCGCCGTCGATTTGTCGCCCCCCCTGGCGAATCTGGGCGCAAGAGAGGGGCAAGATAATGAGCAGAAAGCAACACACGCCGGAGCAGATCATAGGGAAGTTGCGGGAGGCAGAAGTGGAGCTGGCCCAGGGGGCAACGGTGGGGCAGGTATGTAAGAAGATCGGGGTGACCAAGCAGACCTACTACCGGTGGCGCAGCGAGTACGGGGGAATGCGGGTGGACCAGGCCAAGCGGCTCAAGCAGTTGGAGCAAGAGAACGGACGGCTCAAGAAGCTGGTCGGGGAGCAGGCTTTGGACCTGGCTATACTGAAAGAGGCGGCTGCGGGAAACTACTGAGCCCGGCTAGGCGCCGGGCCGCGGTAGCGCAGGTCACAGAGGCGCTGAGCCCGCAGGCAGTCTCTGAGCGCCGCGCCTGTCGCGTGCTAGGACAGCCCCGGTCCACCCAACGGCGGCAAGGGCTCGTACCGGATGAACAGGAACTGTTGGTGAGTCGGATGGTAGAGTTGGCCACGCAATATGGCCGGTATGGATATCGGCGCATTACGGCCTTGCTGCGGGCCGAAGGCTGGCCGGTAAACCACAAGCGTATTGAGCGGCTCTGGAGCCAGGAGGGGC
>JALGTI010000331.1 GCA_029821455.1 Candidatus Zipacnadia bacterium
CTCTCCGGTCAGCCGCACAAGCGTGAGGTTAGCGGTCTCGGCCCCCGAGTTGAAGATGCGGTGGGTGATACGAATGGCCGGGACGCCGGCGTAGGCGTCAATCCGGCAGATGATGGGGCCTAACTCGCCCGTCTCATCACCGATCGTACCCCTGGCCTCGATAGTTGCCCGCACCGGGCCCTTGCGCATTAGTTCAAAGCGCTCCCAGATGGCCTGCAGATTCCGTGCATCGCCTTCGGGAGGCCGCCATGTCACCTGCGACTGCAGCCGTCCGCAGACGCTGCGTCCGGCCCAGTCAGTGCTCTCAATCAGACACCCGGCGCTGCCGCCACAGCGTATTTCCAAGTCACCGGTGCGAAGGGTGATGTCAGGGCCTCTCTGCGCCGCTTCCACCGGAACCCGGGGGGCAGGCGACTCGCCGCCTTCGCCGTGGCGGAGCGTGAAGCTTGCGTTGGCCGGGGTGCCGGCAGGCAGCACGGTGTTGACCATCACCCACCGTACACTTCCGTCGGGCCAGGTGTTCATCACCTCCGGTTGCCACGGTAGCTGTACCTCATCTGACCATAGGGACAGCTCGGGCAGATCCTGCACGGCTCCCTGTGGGAGCGGCACGCCGCAGGTCACGGGGGTGTTCTGCGTCAGGGGCTCATGGGCGCCCTCCAGGTACAGTGTGGCCGGATACTCGACCTCCTGGCCGGCCGGTGGGTATGGCCACTGCGCCTGGTGGCGCTCGACTACCAGTGTGGCGCCTGGTCGGGGCCAGGCCGGGCCTTCGGTCAGGCGGCCCTGCCAGACTGTCACATCACCCCACCAACACGTCGTCGCCAGGACCTCATTGCCATCCGGCCGGTCGCCCTCGTAGATACCTCGCAGGTAGAAGTCAGTGTCGAGCCGGGTGTCCATGCCCACTTTGTCGAAGTTGCGTAGCACCAAAGTAAACGGCACACCGGGTCGCACAGAGTTGGTGATGTCAACGGCAAAGTCGGTGGGTGCCGGGGGTTGAGAATTGTCTGCGATGTCCTGCTCCCAGGCGATCTGGCTGTCAATCAGCACCTGTTTGAAACGATGGCCAGGATAGGCGTCCACTGAGTTGCCGCTACTCTCAGGGCGCCAGCCATCGTCCAGATAATCATCAGAGCAGAAAAAGGAGAGGCTGAAGGGTGGCTCCCAGTCGGCCGGGATGGTAACCTGGCGGCGAACTTCGGCAAACTCCCCCGTCGTAGAGATATGCCATGGATAGCGCATGCCGCGCAGTTGGCGGCTGTCCTTAAGATCAACCCACGGCCCCTCGGTCTCGAACTCCCAGTCGTCGCCGGTCACGTTCAATTGCAGGTAGCTCTGCGATGGCAACGCATACTCAAACATCGGCGCCTCAACTCCCTCCGTCAGGTGCTGGAGAAGGATGGTTACCCGGATTGCGGTCTGTCGTGGGGGGAGCTCGCTCAGCGGCGCCAGCACATGCCACTGGCGCGGTGTCAACGCCACCTTAAACTCGGGTGCGACGTTGTTGCCGGTCGCGTCCACAGCTTGCAGCTTGACGACCGGGTTGTCGGGGGTAAAAGGAGTGAACGTCTGGGCCAGTTCCACACCCACATACCACTCCGGCTCATAGGATGGGCCGAGCAAGGCACCATGAACCAGACCCAACCGCAGCGCCTTGCGCACCTGCTCAGTGTCCAGGCTTACAACCCACGTGTAAGTGCGGCCATTGGTGGTGGGGTCAGAGTTGTCGGATGTGGAGAAGTAGAGCTGTTGTGGCTCCCCGCTCCGGTTGCCCGACCAATGGGAGAAGCAGCCAGTGCCATTGTTGCGGATATCCGCGTGAGGTGAGTGCGCCGGCCCCAGTTCCTGGTCAGCCTCGAATAGCCGCAGGAGCGATGCTTGCCCGTACGGTGTGTCGGGCGGACAGCGCGCCTCAATTGGGGCTATGTAGCAATGGCCAGTCTCGTGGCGCGCCTGGCTCACATCCACGATGCCCTCCAGCCTGAGTTCCTCCCCACTTGCCGCATGGCAGGTTACAATGAAGATCAGCACAATTCCTGAGCACATGACTAGCTGTCTCATAGTCGTCACCTTGGCGCAGTGGGGCGCTACCATACGTTAGCGATAGCCGGCACCTCGGCTCTGGGCAGCCGGGTGTAAGCCCCACAACCAACTCTACTAAGGTTGCACTGTCCTTTCGACCCCGTCATTCTAATACCTTCAACGAAGTAGCGCTGGCCGAGGAGGAAGGCTATCTGCACCGGGATGATGACCATCACGGAGGTGCCCATCATCACGTGCCAGTCCGCTGTGTAACGCCCCATTAAGGCGTATAAGTCCAGCATCAAGGGCCAACGCTCCGTCGAGCAGACCACAATCAGCGGCTACATGAAGCTCTTCCACTCGCTCAGGAAGATGAAGGTGCACAACGTCACCAGGGCGGGCTTGGACAGCGGCAGGACCACATAACGCACCACCCCCCACCGACCACAGCCGTCAATGCGCGCGGTGCTACGGCGGCGCCATCCTGGCCCGTTCGTGCACGGCACGTCTGTCACTCACATGCCGAGGAAGCTGGTTAGAACCGCCTAGCCAGTGACCCTGGCGCCAGCGTTCGTGAATCGTTGGGGACGCCGCATAGCGTCTCAGGGCTTGAGCCGCACCCCAACGGGTGTCGATCCATGGCATCTCTCAGATCTTCCGCCATTGCCTGCAGATACACGCCCGTCGCGCTGCATCCCGGTCGGATCAATGCGGTTGCCGTGGAACGTAGTGAACAGATAGTCCTGCGGGCACTGTGGCCGGAACTGCAGCCAATCTGCAACCGCCTCAACAACCTTCTCCACCAGCGGGATTATCCTGAGCTTGTCCCCCTTGCCCCTGACACGAACCGTCTTCTCGCTCAGAGACACATCGCCGAGCTTGAGGCTAATCAATTCCCCCTTCCGCATGCCTGTAAAGATCAGCGTGCACATCATAGCGTAGTTCCGGAAGCCACAACGTGCGGTGCGGTTGCGCTGGGCGCCGGCAAGTATCTTCTCCAAATCCTCCTTCGGCAGGTAGCGGGGCAGGTTGCGCGTCGGCTTGGGCACAGACACCTCGCGGACCGGATCCTCCGATACAAGGCCCTGCAAGCGAAGCTAATCCCAGAAGCTGCGTAGGGCATACAGGTGGCGGGCCACGGTGTTATTCACCAGGCCTCCGTCGTGCAGCTCAATTAGGTGGACCCGGGTTGTCAAGACAGGCAAAGGGCCGTTATTAAGGTGGATTGCAGTAGCCCCGGAGGGGTCTGAGCGGGTTGGTTGCTGTGCCCACTCCCGCGGGCCCGG
>JALGTI010000026.1 GCA_029821455.1 Candidatus Zipacnadia bacterium
CCGATGTGAGCAAAGTCGTAGACGGTTGGCCCGCAGGAGTAAAGCTTGACGGTTTTGCCGTCGGCCGGCTGGAATTCCTCTTCTTTGCGGGTTAGGGTATTGTAGAGTTTGAGCATAGCCGCTCCTCCCACAGATACAACACAGCGGAGGCAACTTGCGCCTCCGCTGGCTTTCCTTTGGGCTCGACTATTCGTTCAGTCCTTCTTCTCGTATTTGGCCTTGATCTTGTTGGAGATGTAGGTCAGGAAGCGCTTGACGGTGGCGCGGTCGGAACTGCCGGAGCCCTGCATACTACACTTGAAGACATAGTTGCGCTGCCAGCCCATCCCGGATACCGTCCCGGCCTGCTCGGCCACATACGCCTCCTGCTTGATATTGCTGTACTTGGTGAAGATGTCACACTTCTGCATTGAGTTACGGCGCTTGACATAGTAGGCCTTGGCATGCTGCCAGTCGGGGAACTGCAGCATATCGGCCGTCAGGTGCTTGTTGCCATGCTTATAGACCCGCTGGCGAGCAGCGACAAGTCCCTCTTCACGGAGCTTGGGCACCGCGCCATCGTAGAGGCTGTAGAGCACCTCATCGGAGCTGCCACCCCGGTCGGTGCCCTCAATGATGATCCAGCCGTTGATGCTATAGCTATTAGGCATAAAGCTGGCCAGCAGTGCGGTGGCACGGGCAGCCGCCGCTGAGACTGCCAGCAATACTATACCCACAATCACGCATCCGCGCGTCCTGTGCATCTGTCACCACTCCTGTGTCCGCGCCCTTGCAGCAAACCGACGCTATTGCTGGCTCTCAGTCTCTGCCGGCTTGTCCTCAGGCTCTTCCTCCACGATGCTTTGAATCTCGTTTACTGCTTCGCGGGAAGCTGTCTTGAATTCGCGCAGCCCCTTGCCCAGGCCGCGCATCACTTCCGGTATCTTCTTAGCCCCAAAGAGCAGCAAGACCACGAGCACAATTCCGATAATCTCCGGCGCTCCGAGCCCAAACATCGCACCAACCTCCCTCACAAAGGACTTAGAAGCCCTATGCGCTAGTTTCTAGAACGTTCATCTGCTGCAGATTGTTCGTGCCGAGCCCATAGCCGGCGGCGGTGACAATGTGCTTGGGAAGCTGCCCCGCGCCGCCGAGGGGCCCCAGGCCGCGCCTCTGGCGCTCGGCGTCTATAATCAGCGTCCCTATTGTATCACATGCGACGGGGTCCTGGCCAACAATTAAGCTCATTGGAGTAAACAAGTCCCCCGCGCCGGGCCCCGGACCGCCCTTGAAACAGCCGCGGATGGCATCGCAGATGATAAGCCGTGTCTTGTGCTTGATCTCCGGTATATCGTTAATATCGGCGATGTGTGGGTCGCAGTTATTACCGTGATAGGGCCCCGGTTTATCAATCGTCCCATAATGGTTCTTCATCGCCAGGGTGACCTGGGCGCTGCCGTGGGTCTTAAGCACCGGAACGTTGATGAGCACCGAGGCCTTTTCAGCAACAATCTTAGTGAGGCTGTGTTTGAAGCTACGATGGTCTAATTTGGCGCTATAGTGTCCATCAGTACCGTAGCACTGCACGCCAGGGCCACCGTTGTTCATAGGGTACCCGCGACCCTTCAGCTCTCCGGTGGTGCGGTCGAAGACGATTATGTTCTCCGGCACGACGCCTGCTTCGATGAGACGCTGGCAGATAGCATCGGCGACAGTGACGTTACTGAACAGCGTCCCAGAAATGCAGTTGACCTTGAGGGCGACGACATCATCCGGCCCGGCTACCTGTCCCCAGGCCTGGGCCGCATCGGCGGTGCCGAAGGCGTGCTGGACGCCAACGTCTATCATCTGCAGGCACTTGTCGCGGTTGATGGCATTGTTGACGAGGATAGCAGGGCTTTGGACTACCGCCACCCTGCTCTGTCCACCACCGGCCTGCTGGAAGATGGCCTGGGTAGGCTGCGAGGCGGCCTGGACTGGTGGAAATGGAATGCCCGGTGTTGCGCTTGCCGGCTTATTCGTGCTGCAGCCGGCTATGAGACCGGTGGCAATACCCAGGCCGGCCGCAGCGCTATGCTGCAGAAAGGAGCGACGAGAGATGAGATCATGATCCGCCATGGTTGACCTCCGCAAGAGTATACAAACAGGTTACCCTTCGCGTTGCTATTGTATACTCATTTATCTAGTCGCGTCAACCGAACCTGGGCCGCGAGGGCCTCGACATCGGCCCGGCTGCAGGCCGCTGCGCCGAACTGCTGTGCACTGACTGTTCCCGCGGCCACGGCCCACTGCAGGCGCTCACCGAAAGGCTGTCCTTCAATGGTAGCGGCGGCAAGGCCCGCCACCATTGCGTCCCCTCCACCTACCGGATTGACGACCTCAATCGGCGGCGGTTCCACTCGCCAGATGCCAGCGCCAGCGGTAACGCCGATCGCCCCCTGCTCGGCCAGCGATACCAGCACCATCTTCACGCCCTTGTCCACCAGCTCGCGGCCAGCCTTGACGATGCCGTCAGGAATACTGAGGCTCTCCCGCATCAGCTTTTCGAGTTCCTCGTGGTTGGGCTTGACCACATCGGGTCCTACTTCAATGGCCAATTTCAACGGCTCATCGTGGGCATCCAGGATGATGGGGCGGCTGGCCTGCCTGGCGGCGTGTACCAGGTCACGGTAAAGATGGAACGGCACCCCACGCGGGGCGCTGCCTGAGATGATCGCGAGTTGGCAGTCGCCCAACAGCCGCCGCCATGCTGTGCTGAGGCGCTTCACCTCACTCGGCGAGACCAACGGGCCAAGCTCATCTACGCGCGTGCACTGGCGGTTGAAGGGGTCAACGATATTGATACACAACCGCGATTCCTCAGCGATGCGCACAAAGGCCGGATGCGCTCCCAACTCCCGCAGGTCTGCCTCGATGAACTGCCCGCTACCCCCGCCCACAAAGCCAGTCACTGTTACAGCCTGGCCCAGGCTGCGCAGAGCCCGGGCCACGTTGATGCCCTTGCCGCCGGCGGCCACCCGCACGCGGCCGGGGTGGTGAAAGCCTCCCACGGCGAAGTTGCTCACTTCATAGGTGCGGTCTATGCCGGCATTGGCGCACAAGACCAGTATCATATTCAGTACCTGACAGACAGGCAAGGATGCCTGCCTTCGCGGGCCATAGCCCGCTACGGCGGCCGAAGGTCTGTCCTACGGAATGGATTACCGACCCCCTAGCCCGCTCCCTAAAGGGAGGGGAAACACGCCTCTACTCCCCCTCTCCTGAAAGGGGAGGGCGGCTGGGGCTGAGGCCCTGGCGGGAACTCAGCCTATTAGGTCAAGAACTCCTTGATACGCCTGAGCGCCTCCTGGATGTTCTCCACGGAATTGGCGTAGGACAGCCGCAGATAGCCGTGCCCGTACTCCCCAAACGCTGTGCCCGAAAGCACTGCTACGTTAGCTTCTTCGAGTATCTTCTTTGCGAGTTCGCGGCTGTCGAAGCCGGTCTCGGTGACATTCGGGAAGACGTAGAAGGCTCCCAACGGCCGCAGACAGCTTATGCCCGGAATGTCATTGAGGCCGTCCACAACGACATCGCGGCGGCGTTTGAACTCCGCAACCATCGCCCGCGTCTCGTCCATCGGCCCCTGCAGAGCTGCAATGCCGGCCCGCTGCACGAACGAGGTCACACAGGAGGTGCAGTTGGTCTGCAACTTGGCAATGGCGGCCGCCAACTCAGCCGGCATAACCCCATAACCCAGCCGCCAGCCGGTCATCGCGAATGTCTTGGAGAAGCAGTCCAGCAGGATGGTGCGCTCAGCCATGCCGTCAAGGGCGGCGATGCTATGGTGCTCGCCCTCATACAGAACCTGCTCGTATGGCTCATCGGACATAATCCAGATGTCGTTCTCGATGGCGAGCCTGGCGATGGCCTCCAGGTCGTCTTTGCTCAGCACACCACCGGTGGGGTTCTGAGGGGAGTTGATGATTATCATCTTTGTCTTCGGCGTCACCAGCGAGGCCAGCTCGTCAACGTCAAAGCGGAACTCGTTAACCTCGCGCAGGGGCGCTGGCACCGGCGTGGCGCCGACGAAGTTAATCATAGACTCGTAGATGGGGAAGCCGGGATTGGGATAGATAACCTCGTCACCAGGGTCCACCAGTGCAGTGATGCCCCAGTAGATGATCGGCTTCCCGCCTGGCACCACTACGACGTTGTCGGGACTCACCAGATAGCCTCGGCTCGTGGAGATGTGGTCGGCGATGACTGCTCTAAACTCTGGGTCGCCGGCACTGGGGCCGTAGTGGGTCCAGCCGTCATTCATCGCCTGATATGCGGCGTCTATAATGTGTTGGGGAGTATCGAAGTCCGGCTCGCCAATCTCCAGATGAATGATGTCCCTACCCTCGGCTTCAAGTTGCTTGGCGCGCGCCAGGACTTCAAAGGCGGTTTCGGTGCCCAGATTAGCCATACGCTTTGCAAGTATCATAAGTTTTCTCCCTTGGTTTGCATAGATCGGGCCCGGAGCCCGATGTACTAATGAACGCACGTGCGCTCTCTTCAGATAGCCCGGGGCTGCCCCGGGCTAGATCCACCCGCCCTGCGTCACTCCCCCCAAATGCCTGTATCTTGGTGTTATCATTTGCATCCGTAAAAGCGGATCCGCAAGCCCCCCAAGGTCAAGCGGTTCCCAGCGGTATCAAGCTAGCTTTCGCAAGGTGTCAAGCTGATCGAGCGCTCTACCAGTGCCGACCGCCACAGATGAAATGGGGTCATCAGCCACCCGCACAGGTATGCCGGTCTCTAGCTCCAAGATCCGGTCCATTCCGGTCAGCAGCGCGACACCACCGGTGAGGGTGATCCCGCGTTCGATGATATCGGCGGCCAGCTCGGGCGGCGTCCGCTCCAGGATCGCCTTGACCGCTTCCACGATCTGTCCGATCCCTTCAGAGAGCGCCTCGCGAATCTCGGCCGAACTGACCCGCACCGTCTTGGGCAGGCCGGTAACGATGTCACGACCGCGCACATCCATATCCAGTTCCTGCTCCAGTTCCAACGCCGATCCGATCTGGATCTTGACGCTCTCAGCGGTGCGCTCGCCGATATCCAGGCTATAGACCCTGCGAATGTGGCGGATAATTGCCTCGTCCAGATGGTTACCGCCAAGCCGCAGCGAGTCACTGACGACGATGCCCCCCAGAGAGATGACGGCAATGTCAGTCGTGCCGCCGCCAATGTCCACTACCATATTGCCCCCAGCCGTGGCGATGGGCAAGCCCGTCCCGATGGCGGCGGCCATTGGCTCCTCGATGGGAATGACCTGGCGGGCCCCGGCTGCGCGGCAGGCGTCCAGAGCAGCCCGTTTCTCAACACTCGTGGCTCCCGACGGGATACAGATGACCACCAGAGGCTTAAGGATTAGTCCTCGCCTTCCACAGGCCCTACGGATTAGATGGCTGAGTATGTCGCGGGTAACGGCGTAGTCGGCAATCACGCCGTCATGGAGGGGGCGGAGGGCCACAATATTGCCCGGGGTGCGGCCCAACATCGCCTGCGCCTCGCGCCCGATCGCCAGCACGCGGCGACTCTTGCGTTCCATCGCCACGACCGATGGTTCGCGTAGGATAATGCCACGGCCGCGGGCGAACACGACGATGTTGGCAGTGCCCAGGTCAATTCCAAGGCGTTCGCCTAAGCCAACCATAGCTGCTCACCGGCGTCGGGTTCTCCCTGACGGTAGACCTGGGCGCCCACTGCGGTGAGCTTGGCCTCGAAGTTATCATACCCGCGGTCGAGGAAGTAAGCCCCGGCCACCTCGGTCTGGCCCTGTGCGGCCAGGCCCGCCAGGACGAGGGCCGCCGCGGCGCGAATGTCGGTTGCCTCCACCGGACAGGCCATCAGACGCACCACACCCCTGAAGATGGCAGCCTGATGACCGACCATTCTGATATCAGCGCCCATGCGGCGGAGTTCATCGGCATAGTTGAAACGCGCGTCGAAAATCGTCTCCTCAACGCAACTGACGCCCCTGGCAATGGCGGCCATCACACCATGGCAGGGCTGCAGGTCGGTGGGGAAGCCTGGGTAGGGCGCCGTCATAGCGTCAACCGGCAGCGGTCGGCCCTTGGCGCAGATTCGCACGTAGTCCTGGCCGCAGGCAACTTCGGCACCGGCTTGGCGCAACACCGCCAGGACGGCCTCCATATCGGCGGGGCGGACATTCTGAACAGTAAGGTCGCCGCCAGTGATCAATGCTGCGTAGAGAAAGGTACCCGCTTCCATACGGTCAGGGATAGAGGCAACGCGGCTGCTTTCAAGGTGGTTACCACCCTTGATGACCAGCGTTGTGGTGCCGATGCCCGAGATGTCGGCTCCCGCGTCGCGGAGAAAGCGCTGAAAGCAGACTACCTCCGGCTCCCGTGAGGCGTTCTCTAATATCGTGGTGCCTTCGGCCAAAGCAGCAGCCAGAGCAATGTTGATGGTAGTGCCCACACTGCGCAAGTGGGGGTCTAGCATTATACGCGCGCCACGCAAGCGTGAGGCGCGCGCATGCATCACCCCATGTTTGACCTCAACTTCTGCCCCCAGAGCAGAGAAGCCCTCAAAATGCTGATCAACCGGCCGGCTGCCGATGACACAGCCCCCGGGTAGCGGAACACGCGCCTCGCCGAAGCGCGCTAGCAGCGGGCCGGCTACATAGAACGAGCCACGCATTCGGTTTACCAGGTCATAGGGGGCGCTGACGGAGTGAATGTTAGTGGCGTCAATGCGCAGGGTATGGGGAGCGACAAACGAACACTCCGCGCCCAAGGCGCAGAGCATTTCGATCATTGTCCGCACGTCTACGATGTCGGGGACGTTCTCGATAATGGTCTCGCCCTCAACCAGCAGTGAGGCCGCCAGCAGCGGCAACGTGCCGTTCTTCGACCCGCCCACCGGGACGACACCGTGCAACTGGTTGCCACCATTTGCGATAATCGCTTCCATGGGACGATCACTCCTTGACGCCTGGCCGCATGTCAGCTTGGAAGTCGCGTGAGAGCCTTAACGTATGATGGCTATTGTGGCACAGTATCACATCTGGCAGGCGGCCGTCGCCCTCCACCGCTTATCAGTATAGCGGATTCGCGTGCCGGGGGCAAGTGGGGGCTGGGCCTGTAGGCTTTATGTCTGGGCGTAGCGGGCCACCTTGAGGCGATTGAGGGCCCTGGTCAACGCCAACTGGGCGCGATGCACATCAATAGTGCGCTCGTGAGCGCTCCGGGCTAGTCGCTCACGAGCGCGGTCGGCTGCGGACTGCGCACGCTCTATCTCGATGTCAGTAGACGCCTCGGCACTGCGTACAAGCAGGATGAGCTGATTGTCCCCCACCTGGCACACGCCGCCGCCCACGGCAAAGTAGAGCCTTTCGTCGCCCGGGGTATGAAGCGTTACCTCACCTACGGAGAGTTGGGCGATCATCGGGGCATGGTAAGCCATCACGCCGAACAGACCGTCATAGCCGGGCAGGCGGGCAGACAGCACCTCGCTCCTGAACACCACCCCCTCCTGCTCGATTATCTCCGCGTGAAACTCCCTGGGCATCGGCTACCCCGCCTTGGCCTTCTCGACTACATCCTCGATAGTTGCGACCATGCGGAAGGCATCCTCCGGATACTGGTCGTACTCGCCGGCCAGCATCTGCTCAAAGCCGTCAAGGGTCTGCTCCAGCGGCACGTAAGCGCCCTTAAGACCAGTAAACACCTCGGCGACGAAGAACTGCTGGGTCAGGAACTGCTGGAGCCGCCGCGCCCGCGCCACCACCAGCTTGTCCTCATCGGATAGCTCATCAATGCCGAGGATGGCAATAATGTCACGCAGGTCCCTATATCTCTGCAGCACCTCTTGGACACCGCGCGCAATGCGATAGTGCCGCTCTCCCACCATCCTCGGATCCAAGAGCTTCGAGGTGGAATCCAGCGGGTTGACGGCCGGGTAGATGCCCTGCTCAAACAGTTCCCGGGTCAGGGCGACACTCGCGTCCAGGTGGGCAAATGTAGTAGCAGGAGCCGGGTCAGTGTAATCGTCAGCCGGGACGTACACAGCCTGGACCGAAGTGATAGAGCCGTCCAGCGTGGAAGTGATGCGCTCCTGAAGCTGCCCCATTTCGGTGGCGAGGGTCGGCTGATAGCCCACTGCGGAGGGCATGCGCCCCAGCAGGGCCGATACTTCAGAGCCGGCCTGGGTAAAGCGGAAGATATTATCTATGAACAGCAGCACGTCCTGGCCTTCTTTGTCCCGGAAGTACTCGGCCATCGTCAGGGCTGACAGGCCCACGCGCAGCCGCGCGCCCGGCGGCTCATTCATCTGGCCAAACACCAGGGCCGTGCTCTCCAGAACGCCGTACTCCTGCATGTCCAGGTACATCTCATTGCCCTCGCGAGTGCGCTCACCGACGCCGGCGAAGACTGACACGCCCTGGTGCTCGCGGGCCACATTTCGCACTAGCTCGGCAATCAAGACCGTCTTGCCCACACCGGCGCCGCCAAACAGGCCGATCTTGCCGCCCGTAGGGAATGGGCACAGGAGGTCAATGACCTTGATGCCGGTCTCGAACTGGTCAGGGCTGACGCTCTGCTGTTCAAACGGTGGCGGGTCGCGGTGAATAGGCCACCTTTCGATGTCCTCAGGCAATTCGTCCTTGTCATCAATCGGCCGGCCCAGCAGGTCAAACATCCGCCCGAGCACCTGGTCACCAACCGGCACTGTTATCGGTTGCCCGGTGTCTGTGACCGTCATACCACGCACCACGCCGTCGGTGCTGTCCATCGCGACGGCGCGGACGGTGTCATCGCCCAGGTGCTGGGCGACTTCGACGATGAGCTCAATTCCCGTGTCTGGGTCTTCAACCTTGAGGGCCGTTAGCAGCTCCGGTAGAGTATCTACCGGGAACCGGACGTCAACGACGGGCCCCATAACCTGTACGACTTTGCCTGTTGCCATTTGTATGCTCTCGCTATCAACCTATCCCTTGGCCCCTCCCTCAAGGGAGGGGGAAGAAGGCGGAATGCTTGTTCTGCCCGGGTGTGGGACAGGCAAGGATGCCTGTCCTACCAAGACCCCCTTATGCGCCCATCAGGGCCTCAGCGCCGCCGACGATGTCCAGTATCTCGCTGGTGATGGCCTGCTGCCGGGCGCGGTTGAGCTGCCTGGTGAGGCGCTCGATCATATCCTCGGCATTGTCAGTCGCAGCAGTCATCGCTATCATTCGGGCCGCCTGCTCAGAGGCCTCGGCCTCCATGAGTATCTGGCAGATCTCCGACTCCACAGCCTGGGGCAGAAGCTGAGCCAGGAGCTGGTCAGCGGGCGGCTCAAAGATGTACTCCCGGCGTGGCGTATCCTCACCGGCAGGCCTGGTGATCGGCAGAACCTGCCGGGCTGTTGGGATGTGTCGCACCGCTGAGACGAACCGGGTGTAGACTATCCAAAGCGCCTCGACGCGGCCAGTCTCGTACAGGCTGCGACAGGCACTCGCTACAACCGTGGCCTCTTTCGTCGCATCTACGCCGCCGATGGCCTCAAAGCTGGCGACCACCTCCAGGCCCTGGGTTTGTGCGAAGAGGCGGGCCTTGTTGGCTACCGTCACTACCTGCACAGGCGCAGTCTGTCCCTGTAGAAAGGCCGCGGCCTCGCGCAGGATATTGGCGTTGTGACCGGCGCATAGGCCCTTGTCGCCCGCAACCAATAGCAAGCCGATAGACTGAGGCTCAGGGCGCTCCTCCAGATATGGGTGGCTGAACCCCTCGCCAACTCCTACGGCGACTTCCGTGAGGAGCTGCTGCAACCGCTCGGCATAGACCTTACCGGCCTGCACCCGCGTCTGGACGCGCTGCAGCCTGGCCGCCGCCACCATCTTCATCGCCCTGGTAATCTGGGCGATGTTCGTAACGGTCCGGATCTTTCTGCGGATTGTGCGCAAGTTCTCTGGCATCTGGCTCTCTTGGTGTCCCTATCTAGTACGTAGCCGGCATGTCTTGGCCGTGATGACTTACCTACCCCTGACCCCCTCCGTGCAGGAAGGTGGATGCGGATGGCTTGGCATCTCGCTGATGACCCACAGCACTGGCCGACCAGATGCACGCGCCACGCGAGGGCTTGGACAGGCATGGTTTGACAGGCTCACCATGGCCTGAGCTTGTCGAAGGCCAAGGGTGCCTGTCCTACGAATCAGCTTGCGTAGCTTTGAACTCCTCCACAGCCTTGCCAAGCTTCCCTTCCAGCTCCTCGCCCAGTTCCTCGGTCTCGGTCAGCTCCGCAACCAGGTCTGGGTACTGCTGCTTAATCCACTCAACCAGTCTCGGCTCCAACTCGGCAATCTCGTCCGGATGCACGTCGTCCCAATAGCCACGCGTGCCGGCAAAGATAGCAATTACCTGGTCCACCACATTCATCGGGGCGTACTGCTGCTGCTTGAGCACCTCGACCATCCGATCGCCACGGGCGAGGATTGCCTGGGTGCGCTGATCGAGGTCGGAGGCGAACTGGGCAAAGGCGGCAAACTCGCGGTACCCCGCCAAATCCAGTTTGAGCCTGCCGGCAACACGGCGCATCATCGCCGACTGTGCAGCGCCGCCTACCCGCGAGACGCTCGCCCCGACGTTGATGGCCGGGCGTACGCCCTGATAAAAGAGGTCCGGCTCAAGGTAGATCTGCCCGTCTGTAATGGAAATCACATTGGTAGGGATGTAGGCGGCGTAATCGCCCTCCTGCGTCTCAACGATGGGCAAGGCGGTCAGCGAGCCGCTGCCATTGTCATCGCTCATTTTGGCGGCGCGCTCCAGCAGGCGGGAATGAAGGTTGAAGATGTCGCCAGGGAATGCCTCGCGGCCCGGTGGCCGCCGCAGCAGTAGGGAGACCTGGCGGTAGGCGACAGCATGCTTGCTCAGGTCATCATAGACCACCAGGGCGTGTCCGCCGCTGTCGCGCAGCCGTTCGCCAATGGTGCAGCCAGCATAAGGGGCGACGTACTGCAGCGCTGCCGGGTCACTGGCGCAGGCGGCGACTATACAGGTGTGGTCCATCGCGCCGTACTGCTCGAAGGTGGCTGCGATGCGCCTGATGGTGGATAGCTTCTGCCCGATGGCCACGTAAATGCAATAGACATCGCTGTCCTTCTGGTTAATGATGGTGTCAACGGCAATTGCCGTCTTGCCCGTCTGCCGGTCACCGATAATCAGCTCGCGCTGGCCGCGGCCAATGGGGATCATCGAGTCTATGGCCTTGAGGCCCGTGTAGAGTGGCTCACAGACCGGTTGGCGCGTGATGACACCCGGCGCCTTTATCTCCAGTACACGCCGCTCCTGGCTTTCAATGGGGCCTTTGCCGTCCAGTGGCTCGCCGAGGGGGCTCATAACCCGCCCAAAGACCTCCGGACCTACAACCGTGTCGGCAATGCGGCCCGTGGCGTGGACCGTATCTCCCTCTTTAATATGTTCGTCCGGCCCCAGCAAAATGCAGCCGACATTGTCCTCTTCCAGGTTGAAGACAATGCCCATCACGCCACGCGGGAACTCGATGAGTTCCGCAGACATTGCGTCAGCCAGGCCGTAGATGCGGGCAATACCGTCCCCCACTTCCAGCACCACCCCCACCCGCTCCATCTCTAGCTCCTCTTCGTAGCGCCGCAGTTGCTGCTTGAGAAGCTCTTTCACCTCGTTGGACTTGACTTCCACTAGTGTCCACCTACAGTCAACTGGGCCTTGGGATTACCGCCCACGGCCCAGGCCATACGCTGCAGCCGGCCCTTGAGACTGCCGTCCAGCAGCCGGTCGCCCAGCCGTACTCGCACGCCGCCTATCAGCTCTGGCCTTATCTCAACCTCCAGCCTGACCTGGCGCCCGGCCAGACGCGCGAGGGCGGCCTGCAGCCGCTGGCGTTGTGACGGGTCAAGCGGCACCACCGTCTCTACACGCGCGGGGATCACTCCCGCACGCTCATCTGCTGCCATCTGGTACGCTGTGGCCGCACTAACCAGCACCTCCGGCTGGCCTCGCTCCAGCAGCAGACGCACGAAGTCTCTGACCAGTTTATCGGGCTCACCATCCAGCGCCGACATCACGACCCTCAGCTTGTCGTCGCCATCAATGCTGGGATGGCCAAGGAGCCTAATCAGCTCCGGATTATCGGAGGCAGCGGTCTGGAGGCGTTCCAGTTGCTGGCCAACCGCCTCGGTGCGGCCACGCTCTGCTGCCAGTTCGTAGAGAGCCTCAGCATACTTGGTGACGGTGCGGGTTACAATCATCGGTGCTCAGGTTTGGCCTTCCTCAGCGGCCATCTTCTCCACATCTTCGATGAACTTGTCAACTAACGCCTGGTGCCGCTCGGTATCCAGAGACTGCGCCAGCAGCCGCTCGGAAAAACCCACGGCCAGACCGGTGACATCAGCTCGCAACTCTTGTATAGCCCGTTCTGTCTGAGCGGCGATGTTCTTCTCTGCGTGCAGTTCCCGCTCGCGGGCGCGGGCCCGCGCCTCTTCCAGGAGCCGTTGCACTTCATGCTGGGCGCGCTTGCGGGCCTGATCGGCTTCCGTATCTACCTCCGCAAGCAGCTCTTCCCGACGCTCCTGGATACTGGCAAGGTGCGCATCAGCCTCCTGCCGGGCGTCTGCGGCCTGTTGCACGTCCTCGGCCACCTTTTGGGCGCGAGCGCTCAGCAAGTTGCTGATGGGCCCAAACGCGAACTTGCGCAGCAGCAGAAACAGCAATATGAAGCCAACAATGTTGACCAATAAGGCGCCAGGCTCAATGCCTAGCTGGTCGAGGATTCCCATGGTTAGCTGCCCACCTACGCCGTGAGGCTAAGTGCTGGTAGTTAGGGCCCCCCGGTGACGGCTGCTGATATAAGCTCGGCGGCCGGCAGCTTGCTGAACAGGAAGAAGAACATAATCAAGGCATAGATGACCAGCGCCTCCATCAGAGCCAGCGACAGCAATAGAGCATTGAAGATTCTGCCGGCTACCTCTGGCTGGCGGGACATGCCCTCCATAGCTGCGGCCGCGGCCCGGCCCTGGGCGTGGGCCGCCGCCAGCACTGCCAGGGGCAGCCCCAGGCCGGTCACGACTGCTAACGCTACTGCATACCACATTGCGTATAACCTCCTAGCTCGTCTCTAGCGGCGACTCTCCTCGGCGGGGGCCTCCACGGCCCCGGCGATGTACACCGCCGCTAGCATAGTGAAAACTGCTGCCTGGATCAGGCTGACCAGGATGTGAAATAGGACCATTGGTAACTGGAGGGGGACAGGTATGACAAAGATTCCGATCGAGACTGCACCGAGAGCAATGAACTTGGCGAGTACCATATCCTCGCCGAAGATATTGCCAAACAAACGAAATGACAGTGAAAGGATGCGAGACAATTCGCCGATTACGTGGATCGGGATGTTTATTATGAATAGCCACCGTGGTTCGCCCACGAAGTGCAGCAGATACCTGATGCCGCGCTCGCGGAAGCCAAAGTACTGAACTACAATGATGGTAGTGAGGGCCAAGGCGGCGGTCATATTGAGGCTGGCGGTGGGAGATAGGAAGCCAGGAATGATGCCGAACAGATTCATCAGCAGGATGTACAGAAACAAGGTGCCCAGGAATGGGGCGAAGCGAGCGCCGCCGGGGCCGATGATCTCCTTACACAAGCCCGTCATCGACTCCCAGACGAACTCCCCGGCCGTCTGCCAGCCGCTGCGGGGAATCAACTGGAGATTGCGCGCGCAGCGCCACATCAGCACAAGCAGAACGGCAGCCGCCAGCCAGCCGGTCATCACGTTGACATTAACAACACCGTGCGCCCACTCGGGTAGGAGCGGCAGGAGGGCGTTGAGCCAGGTTCCGTGTTCTTCGAGCATCTGTTATTGGGCTCCCGGGCCACGAGGTTTCTCCTCGTCGCCGGATAGAGCTTCCGACCACTGTCTTCCCCACAGCCGCAACAACATAACGACCAGAGGCAAGCTAATCCCACAAGTAAGGCTGATAGGTTCGGCGTGCCACACGATAATTAGCAAGTAGAGGGCTACGCCGAGAGCCACGTACTTGAGGGGCTGTAGAATCAGGAACAGTTTCTTGCGCCTGGCAGCACGGCTATCCGTGGTTGTCAGCGCCAGGCTGAATTCCAGCAGCAGGTACAGGGCACCGGTGCCCACAGCCCCCCCGGCGAGCCAACTCAGCGCCCAGGGCGTGTGATGGATGACCAACATCCACAAAGCGACCACCGCTGCTATCAGGCCGGTGGCCAAGCATGTCCGCCGAAAGAAGCTGCGCTGTTCCGCCTCACTCATCGCCTCGATCCATCCGCTGCAATTCGCGTGCCAACTGGACAAAGCCCGCGGCTGCCCCAAGCACTACCCCTGCGCCGGTTAGCCACGGTTCAGTGTCGAATCGCCCGTCCAGCCAGTACCCTCCGACTGCCCCAATCACCACACTGAGACCCAGCCTTAACCCCAGCGTACTGAAACGGAGGGTGTCAGCCCAACGCTTGACGGGCCGACTTTTCCTGTCGCCATCTTCCTCCATATCGCTGCCTGCCACCGCGTAGATATTACTCGCGTGCCAGGGTGGTGTCAAGCCTGCCCTAGGCGGAGGGTGCAATAACCCCCTTGACAAAATCAGGAGCCGTTGATATAGTTTTCATGTATTGCGGTCCCCCGTTGCTAGAAAACTTCCTTCAGTGTTGCAGTGTGACGAATAGATGGTAGTGACAAGATGGCAACGGGTTAGCCTGGAGTGTGGCGGTAAGCAGTCAGGTACTTCGATAGTGCCGACGCAGGAGAGCTTCACACCAAACCTCGCCCCCGGAAGCAACCCAGATAGGTTAGCGGCTTGAGTATTGTCACCAATTCTTCAGTCATTGCGCCCAGGTCCGAATACGTATAATGAGCAAGAAACTCAATCCCCACCAAACAGTGCTTGTGCTGGACTTCGGGGCCCAGTATGTCCAGCTTATCGTGCGCAAGGTGCGTCAGCAGCATACCTACGCGGAGATACGCCCGGCTGAGACACCTGCCACGCGACTCGCCGACGAGTGGCCAGTGGGCATCATCCTGTCCGGCGGGCCGGCCAGCGTCTATGAGGAAGAAGCTCCCACTGTTGATCCACAAATCTTTGAGCTCGGTATTCCAGTGCTGGGAATATGTTATGGGCATCAACTGATGGCCTCAGTGCTAGGCGGAAATGTCGAGGGTGGCGAGCGGCGAGAGTATGGCCACACGCCCGTCACTATCACGGAGCCAGACCTGCTACTTGACAGTGTGGAAAGCCCGACCATCACCTGGATGAGTCATGGCGACAGAGTAACCGCCGCGCCGAAAGGCTTCAAGACGCTGGCCTACAGTGAGCACAGCCCGGTGGCGGCAATGGCCGACGAGGAGCGCAGGCTGTATGGCGTGCAGTTCCACCCCGAGGTGGAGCATACGAAGTGTGGGGGACAGGTGCTGCGAAACTTTCTGTATGAGGCCTGTGGCTGTGTGGGTGACTGGCGAACCGAGAGCCTCATAGAGGAAACCGTCCAGGAGCTGCGCCAGACCATCGGCCATGAGCGCGTGCTGTGCGCACTGTCGGGCGGCGTGGACTCGGCGGTAGTTGCGGCGCTACTTGACCGCGCGGTAGGCGAGCAGCTTACCTGTATGTTTATTGACCACGGGCTGCTGCGCAAAGGCGAGGCCGAAAGTGTCATCAACCTGTTCTCTGAACGGATGGGGGATAGATTCGTCGCCATAGAGGCCTCCGCGCTGTTCCTGGAACGGCTCCAAGGAGTAATTGACCCCGAACGCAAGCGGGAAATCATTGGCGAAACCTTCATCCACACCTTCGAGGCCGAGGCCACAAAGCTGGGCAAGTTCAAGTTCATCGCGCATGGGACGCTGTATCCGGATGTCATCGAGTCCGGAGGGGGAAAGACAGATACCATCAAGACTCACCATAATGTTGGTGGGCTGCCGGCCGATATGCAATATGAGAATCTCGAGCCGTTGCGCCGACTGTTCAAAGACGAGGTGCGGGAACTGGCGGTGGACTTGGGACTGCCGGACGAGATCGTATGGCGGCGGCCATTCCCCGGGCCAGGCCTGGCAATTCGCGTGGTCGGCGAGGTAACACCTCAGTATCTGGAGATGGTGCGAGAAGCGGACGCCATCTTTCGGGAAGAGTTGGCCGCCGCCAATCTGGAGCGGGACATCTCCCAAGCTCTCGCAGTGCTGCCCCAAATCCAATCGGTGGGCGTGATGGGTGATGGCCGCACCTACCAGCTTCCGATTGTGCTGCGAGCAGTGGTCACCAATGACTTTATGACCGCCGAGTGGGCGAGGCTTCCCGACGAACTCCTATCCAGAACAGCCAACCGGATCGTGAACGAGGTGCGAGGCGTTAACCGCGTGCTTTACGATATTACTTCCAAACCTCCAGCCACTATCGAGTGGGAATAATGCCGTGCGATTGCGATAAGTCCGAGGTCGGAGAGGTTCTGCTGAGCGCTGAGCAGATTGCGGAGGGCGTGCGGGAAGTGGCGGCGCAGATAAATCGCGACTATGAGGGGCGCGAGGTGGTGTTGGTGGGAGTGCTGACGGGCGCGGCGGTGTTTCTCAGCGACCTGATGCGACAGCTTGAGATGCCCCTTCGCGTGGATTTCGTGGCGCTGGCCAGCTACGGGGACCACACTGTATCTAGCGGTGAAGCGCGCCTAGTCAA
>JALGTI010000332.1 GCA_029821455.1 Candidatus Zipacnadia bacterium
CTTGGGGCAGATGTTGCACCTAATCTTCGTGCCGGGCAGCTTGTCGTAGAAGAGCGCCTCCCGCATCCGCAGAGTGGCGGCCTCAGCGGGTGAGGTGGCCCAGATCGCCTCCGCGCCCAAGCCTGCTGTTCCTATCGTGACGCCCGCGCCGGCCACTGCGCAACGCTTGAGCATCTCTCGGCGCGTCATCTTCTCTGACATTCAGATCATCCCCAACGGCTAGACCTCGGCCAACTCGATGTTGCTTCTATCTGCGCACCCCACTTGGCGCTCTTCGTCACCGGCCATCGCAATGTAATGGGGTGCACGGTCGAGATTCATCAAAGATTCCAGACCGTGCTCGGCTCGCAATTGTTCAATGATTTCCAGCCCGATGACATCCAGCGCCACCGGGTCAGTCGCCAACAGTATCCCCCCGTACGGGACTGTGTACTCTGGCTTGAACGTCGGCCCGCCCTCATAGCCGACGCGCAGGGCATCACAGACGATGAGCCGCTGCTTGCTGCGCAAGACCTCAGCGCAGTTGAGGTCGGCGATATACGGCGTACAATGGTTCGTATGCAGCTTGTTGGGATTGCTGATGGAGCCGAAATGGTTCTTGAGGGCGATTGAGACCCCGGCCAGATCGTGGTCCTTCAGCAGCGGCATATTGACGATGGCCGTGCAGCCTCTAAGCGCACGGGAGAACCGCGTGCCCACCTCCCTCACCACGGTGACATCATCGTCATACCCTATCGCATCATTGCCCAGGCAACGTATGCCTGGCGGGGCCAACTTGATTTCATAGCCACCCGCCCGCAGATGCTCGTTGAGCAAATCGTAGATGATGATGTTGCTGTCACTGACGCCAGCAGTTTGCAGGCCGCTACACACCAGTTCGGTCAACTCGCGGTGTGTTGAGGACATCGCGCCGCCCAACGTATTGACCTTCACGGCAACGCGGTCATCAGACCCAAAGTAGGTCTGCCAGGCTTCGGTTTCGTCATCGCATCCCGACAGAGTTCTAATACCAGCCGAGAGCATCCCCGCCAGCACCGTCAGGTTAACCGAACCGTGCGCGTTGAGGGCATCCGTGCGCCGGGCAATGACCACGCGGGCTTGAGTTGTAGATGGGTGTTGGGGGGCAGGGCTGTTGGACTCGTCAGCTCCGGAGGCGGGTGTTTGCGTACGCCTGCAGCCAATCAGTCCCAACGCCGCCAGGCCCACGGTCGCCAGGAAGCCCCTGCGGGACGAGCCATCGCTCATTCAAGGTCAGCCTCGCTGAAGTGCTGAGTGGTGAACACCCATAACTCCGTCTGCGGCTGCTGCCACGCGTCCGGGGGCAGATGTGCCTTCTGGCTGCACAACTCCCGCAGGGTCGCCTCCAGGTCCCAGCCCTGTTCAGGAGCCACCTCAGGCAGGAATATGCCCTGCTTTTGCCCCTGGCAGACTACGATGCCATGCGTGCCCAGTTCAATCTCACTAGCGTCCCGTATGCGTCGCATAGGGGAGAGGATGCTGATTGAGATTTCGATGTTATCTAATTCGGCCGCTGTGACCCCAGGAAAACGCGGATCCTGGAAGCCGGCCGCGATAGCTCCCAGATTTACGGCTGTGGCCAGGGAGTGATGCGGCTCAAAGCTGCCGATGCAGCCACGCAAGGCTCCTGAGTCTTTCAGATTGAGAGTCACGAAGATGGCTCGTGGACAGCGCAGAGCCGGAGAATCAGCCGTCACATCTGGAATCTGGCGGCGCCTGGTGTAGCTCTCCAGGCTGGCGCGAGCAATCTCCAGCAGGCGTCTCTGGTCATCCAGAGAAATCTCTTCATCCAGCCCGGCCTCGTCCAGGGAGGCAGCGCGTTCATCCGGGCCGGTATCCACCAGCGCTACGGCGCAATAGCCGACACTTTGGCCGGCGGTGCGCAGGTCTACGCGGCCGGAGTTAGTGTAGAACAAGACCTGAGCGGTATCGGCTCCCAGGCGAATGGCCGCCCGCATCACAATCCGCACCGGCCCCAGCCCGCAGAGCGTGCAGTGCAGGCCCGGCGTGCCCTTCTCCAACGCCTCGACCTCCCACTCAGAGAGGCGCTGAGGGTCCATCTCCTTGATGACATCCAGGGTCTGGGCGTCCACCTCGGCGGTGATATCTGTAGCAGGATAGTGAGCCATATCGCTGCTGGCTACCAGCAGCACCTGTCTCTCGCCGACCGCCTGGGCTAGCGCGTCGGCGATGGCGTCACAGTTCATCTGCGAGGCGTCCCGCACTTCAATCGGGCAGAACTTCAACTCATCCAGGACGACCTGCAGGAATGGCAGCTCAACCTCAATCGAGTGTTCACCCCGTTGCACCATGTCATCGCATCTGAAGCGTTTGGATATGGCCAGTAGGCTATCACACAGCTCCCGATCCACCGCGACATTGCCCAGAGGAGTCTCCCAGAAGTCGGATTCGGTGAGAGCACCTCCGGGGAAGGGCCACTGATGACTGGGACCGATCACGATGATGCTATCATACTGCTGTCCTGCCAGCAGCTTGAAGGCATATCCCGCTGTTGGACCTGAGAAGTCATAACCTGCATGGGGAACAATGAGTGCAACAAGGCGGCCATCTAGCTCCGGCGGCTCCGCGTGAGCGAGACAGCCCTCCACCTGAGAGTGCAGCCGGTCAGGGTCAGCCGGGTAGAAACCGCCATCTGCTTGTGGCGGCCGCACCTTTGTGTCCGGTGCAGCGGCAAGGATAGGGTCGCGCTGGGAGTGCAACGCGCCTGTGAATACTGCCAGCACGATGATGCCCTTAATCACCAACGCAGCGGCTGCCACCCACAGCAGTTTCTTCCAGTGCCCCCAGATTCGGCCTAGCATCACCTTTGCTCCTCAACACTAGTATACGCTTGGCCTATAGGCCCGGTCAAGGTGGCGGCCGGGTGGCCCAAACAAACAGCGGCATCCTCGTTAGCCGGACGCCGCCGAAAACCCAGTACGCTCATTTTCATTCTTTGTTCATGGCAAGCCGCAAGGCTAGTTCCCTTCGCGGTGCCCGCGCAATCTCAGCCAGGCGGATAGGCCACCCCAGGCAATGAGACCGCCAAGGATGCCGAAAACCGCGTACAGGGCCGCTGTCTGAATGACAGGCAGTCCTGTGCGGTTTAGCAGCGCCCCGGTGACTGCGAGGGATAGGACCTTGACGGCCAACTTGCCCAGATGCCCGGCCATGCCGGCGATGATCATCCGCAGCCCACTCGGACGGCCCATCTGGCCTAGTCCGATAACCTCTACAACCCCCGCAGACACCAGCACCCCAGCTAACTCAAGCGGTTTCATC
>JALGTI010000333.1 GCA_029821455.1 Candidatus Zipacnadia bacterium
TATCAGGTGGCGGCACAGCAGGACCGGGACTACTGGTTCATTGAGTTAGCCATCCCCTGGGCTACTCTCAAGATGAAGCCCCCGCAGGCCGGGGATCAGCTCTTTGCCAACATTTGCCGCTGCCGCCCGGGCGCGCACGAGTACAGTTGCTGGTCTCAGACAATCAGGGGCTTTCAGGAGCCAGAGCACTTCGGCGTCTGGACTCTCAAGTGACGGCAGCCCTGCGGGAGCATAGTTACATCCTCCACTGAAGCCTCTCCGCACTTCAGCCAGCCACGCGAAACAGGCTGCTGCATTTGGCTCATGCTTCCGCGCTGCCGCGCAATCGGGCGACCACCGCCTCGATGGCCTCGGTAGGGGTAGAGGCGCCGGCGGTGATGCCGACTCGCTGCATACCGTCAAGCCAGGCGGGGTTAATCTCGTCGGCGGTTTCGATATGATGGGTGAGAATGCCCGTGGCGGCGCAGATCTGGGCCAAGCGCGTGGTGTTGGCGCTGTGGTAGCCGCCGATAACAATCATCAGGTCAACTTCATCGGTCAGGGCGAGGGCGGCTTTCTGGCGGCTGGTAGTCGCGTGGCAGATGGTGTTAGCAATGCGTAGCTCTTGGACGTGGGGCAGGACAGCTTCCACCAGTTCTTGGAGGTCTGCCAGCCGCTGTGTGGTCTGGCAGACGATTGCCACCTTGCGCTCAAGGTCGACGCAGCACAGGTCCGCGGGCCCCTGCACAATGACCGCCTGGCCATGGGCGTGCCCCGCAATGGCCTGTGGCTCAGGATGGTCGGGCTCGCCCAGCACCAGGAGTTGATAGCCCGCCTGGACAAAGCGCGCAGCCTCCTGCTGTACGCGCTTGACAAACGGGCAGGTGGCATCAATCAAGCGAATCTGGCGCGCCTCGGCGATTTCGTAGACTTCCGGGCCAGCCCCGTGGGCGCGAATCATCCCCACAGACCCAGATGGTATCTCCTGCACCGACTGGACCACCTGCAACCCCCTGGTCTCCAGTTCCTCGACCACCTGGCGGTTGTGGATGAGGGGCCCCAGTGAGTAGACATCACCGGCCTGCGCGGTAGCCTCCTGGGCCATCTCCAGGGCGCGGCGGACACCGAAGCAAGACCCGGAATCCTCAGCAACTATGATCTCCATAATGGCAACAACGTTCTATGTGCGGCGTTCAATAAGCAGGTCCAGAAGCGCAATCCAGAACTCTTGCTCGGCCGGCAAATCAATTGCCGCCCGCGTGGCCTCCGCGCGCAGCTCGTCGGCGCGCCGCTGTGCTTCCGCCAGGCCGTAAACTCCCGGGTAAGTCTGCTTGCCGGCGGCTGCATCCGCTCCCGCCGGCTTGCCCAGAGATGCCTCGTCCCCAGTTGCGTCCAGGATGTCATCGGTGATCTGAAACAGCAAGCCCAGACTGCGGGCGTAGGCTGTGATGGTCTCCAGTTGGCTTCCGGCGGCCTCGGCGAGTATCGCTCCCGTGCGAGCCGCGGCCACAAACAGGGCGGCGGTCTTATTCAGATGAATGAACTCCAGCAGCTCTGCATCCGGCGGTAGCGCCTCACCGTGTACATCAGCCGCCTCGCCGGCAATCAGCTCCTGTACAGCCTGGCTGAACTCTGCTATCACACGAACTACCCGGTCGGCTGCCGATACCCTGGTCTGGTCTGCCAGCGCCGCGTAGGCAGCCACGATGAGCGCATCACCGGCCAGCACCGCCGTCGCCTCGTCAGAGCGAACGTGGCAGGAGGGCTGTCCGCGTCGCAGGGGGCTATCGTCTATGCAGGGGAGGTCATCGTGGATGAGCGTGGCGCTGTGCAGCAGTTCAAAGGCGCAGGCAGCCGGCAGCACCCGCTCTCCTTCCCATCCGAATGTCCGGGCCGCGTGCCTCACCACCAAGGGACGCAGCCGCTTGCCTGACCGCAGCATATAGCGCATCGCCTCTGCGACGTGTCCACCTGGCCCGTCCGGTGAGGGGAGATACTGCTGCAAGGCGCTATCTACGACTGCAGCATTCTTGGCTAATATGGCCTGCAGGTCCATTGGCTCAACTCTCTATTTGGCAGGGGAGTGCAACAAAAACCGATGATTGCACGGGGTGACGTATGGTTTTGCTGGAAAGCGGATTAGAGGCCTTCGGTTGCTCCCACGGGACATGCATCCTTGGCTGGCACCTCGTTATCTCCGACAATACTGCCGACAGGTAAGGATGCCTGCCGTACGAACGCTATAGTTGCACTGCAGCGCCTTACGGGGTGACTTCACCCGTGCCAACAAGTATGCGTCTTGGGATGCATTCGCGCAGGATCTCGACCCTCAGCTTGTCGGTCCTAACCAGCTTTCCGTTCTCGTAGACATACCGCTGATATATGCGCTTCTTGCCCGGCCTCCCCTCGCGTACCTCTCGCTCGGTCCCCTTTGGCAGTGTCTCGCTATCCTTGCGTTCGTCCACATCCCTGTAGGCTACGTCCCGGGTTCCCTCGGTAACTACGACGACAGTGAGCTTGTGATCGCCGGCCTTGAGGATATTGACCGCCGTGCCGATGTCCGTAAGGATCTGGTCAGGCTGGACCTGGACCTCAGCTAGCTCGATCTTCTCTCGTGTCTTGACCTGGGTTATTGACTTCTCATCCGCCACCAGGTCGGCGTAGCTCTGCTTTAGCTTCTTGATTGCCGCTTCAGCCAGCTCGCGGCTGGCCATCACCAGAACATTGCTGTCATCAACACATATGGCAACGGCTTCGACCAGCACCGTGAGTAGTGGCCGGAGCGCGTCCGTCGCCTCTTCAATGGTCAGCACAGAGCGCCCTTCAACCCGGCAGGTCTCATCACTCCAGCTTTCCTTGAACGAGGCAGCACCCGGCAGGGAGCCCTGGGCTTCCTTAAGCAACCGCTCGCTGACTGCCTCGGCGGCCTGCTTGTTGTGCACCATAACGGTCAGCTTGCCGTCAATGAAGATGCCCCGCGCGGTGTGACCCCCACGCCCAACCAGCAACACGACGGCCAGAATCAGAATCACCACCAGGCATAACAGTAGCCCCGCGCCTTGCACGCGGACTATCGCTCTCAAACGTTCGGCTTCAAAATCGCGTTGCTCGAAGGCTCGCATCTTGGCAAAGACCTGCTACCCCTCCAGGTTCGTGGCAGCAACCTTCTCGGCGACTACCTCGTGCGCACGCTTGACCATCTCTTTGTGCCACTTGTCCCACTCCGCAGAAGTTGGCGGATTGTCAGGATCGGGCTCGGGAAACCTAACGTCAGGAGTTACTCCCCGGCGGCCCTCCTCATCCTCCT
>JALGTI010000334.1 GCA_029821455.1 Candidatus Zipacnadia bacterium
GGTGATATAGAAGATATTCTCCGGATCGTAGTTCTGCGGCTTGCCAGCCTCGATGTAAGCGTCACGGACGATTTCGCGCTCGACCGCCATGACTATCGGGTCATTGCACGGCACGATAATGGGCGTTTCGTAGGCGGCAGTCCGCTTGGCCAGGTGACCCAGGATCAGCATCGCGGCGATGGTAGCGATGTCACTTACGCCCGACAGGCCGGTGATATACAGAATCGGCTGCCCCATTTCGGTCGCCCGCCCGATCGCCTCGTCCACCGCTTCCAGGCCCGCGATGGGCCGGATATACATATCCCGCCGCTGTGCAAGGAAAATGGTAAGCAACACGATGGCCGAATAGACCAGCACCAGCACCAGAACGGTGTTATGCCGGGGCTCATACCACTTGCCTACCGGGCTCATCGTCGCATCAGACATTGCCGGCTCGGACCGACGCACATCTACATTCGTCAACTCCAGCGGGTCCTCTTCTGACACCTCCGGCGCTTGGCCTTCGGGTAGGTACACCGCTGTGACTTTCGCCCGGTAGCTCTTCCAGGGAACCAGGCCACTGACAGGTGTCGAGTTCGCACCCGGATCGGGCAGCAGCGCGACTTTCCTCTTCTCCAAAAGCTCGAAGCCCTCGGGCCACGAGCTGTCTGCCTGCTCGCGGAAGACGTGCACCTCGTACCCGGCCAGCGTATGCCCGTCACTTGTCGTTCCTCGGGGCGGCAGCCATTCGACAAGCGCTGCTGTGCCCTCGTCGTCCTCGGCATCATCAACCATGACCACCTGGCGCGGCCCGGGCAGGTTCGAAACCGCCGCTGCCAGACAGCAAATGCCCAACAGCAGGGCTGTCACGCCTCCTATTACCAGATGCCGCTTCATTCCTGCATCAGCTCCACATTGGTGCGGGGAACGGTTACAACAGTTCCGTCAACCAGCCGGGCCTGCAGCACCCGGACGTGGGCCTCCGTCTCGATCTCAGTCGGCTCCGGCGGCAGGGCTACCACCTCCGCCAACTGCCCGAAGTATGGCGCTCTGATGAGGCGGATCTGACTGCCGATGCTCATCTGTGAAACCGGCGCCTCCACCAAGGCGGCCTCCGGCCGCTGGCCGGTGGAGACGATTATTTCCGGCCGGATTACGCCGGCGCGGATCTGCGTTGCCCCGCTTACCGAAGCCCGCTTGCCGCTCAGGTCTTCCAGTATCGAGAAGGTCCTCTGCGCCATAGCCAGCTCACCGAAGCCTTCGGTGATTATCAGCGTAATCGGGATCGCCTCCTGGCCGGTAATGGCTACACCAATCGGCTCGCCCATGAGGCTGTCCAAATCCTCGGATTCGATGCCGCCGGCCACTATTGCCGACGCGCCAAGTTCGATTGCGCGGTTGATCGCCTCAAGGGTGACCAGGGATCCGCCCACCACCACGCAGTCTTTGCATCCCTCATCCAGCAGTTCAGCGGCCAGCGGCTCATCGGGGGCATTGACCAGTACCTTCAACTCCCCGTAGCGCTCCCGGCCGATGCCGAAGATGCCCTGCACCAGCGCGCACTGCGTTTCGATAGTCACACCCTCGTCGGCGTGAACCTCGACCACAGTGCCATCAACGTAGGCATCCAGTTCGACCGGCATCGGCTCGCCGCGAAACAGAACTTGCCCGGTGGTGGTGCTTATTGACGCGATAGTGCCCTCGATCGGCGCTTTGACGAATGAATGAAATAGCCCCCACAGCGCCTTGCTTTCGGCGAGGATTTCGCCGTGCCGGACGACATCCCCCTCCACCTTGACCATAAAGTTGCCGATCTCATCCGGCTGGCAGTTGAGTTCATGGGCGACATTGAGAGTGTGCACGCGCCCGGGCAACTCCGTGGAGGCCACCACCTCGGCCGCCTTCACCTCATCGCCTAGCTTCACATGTACATCACCGGGCAGCGGCAGCCGACGCACCTTGCGCAAGACCGCCCTGTCGGTCGTCCGCAACCCGGGAGTATAGGCATGTACCGCCTTGTCACTGGTCATTGGCATCAGTTTCCGGGTAGGCACCTAACGACGCCTGCCACTGCCGGACCTTTCCGATCCTCTCCGCCTCATCGTCCGGCAAGACCAACGGCCGCCCGCGGGCGTCTATCACAAGGCCCACCTGGCCGCCTTCCACTTGTTTCGTCACGGCCCGCCCTCTGCCGGCGCCGACGTCGGCACCGCCCAGCGGGTCGGCTGTGACTAGCGCTGTCTGGTTCTCCCCGAGCTCAACCAGCACCAGATCTCCCCAGTTGATGTCAAGCTCGTGTGGCCCGTCGGGAAGCTGCATTGACACGTGTAAGCACTTTCTTCCTGCCCGGAACCGGCCCGCAGGCGCCAGACAGGTGCCTAGCGGGATCAGGCAATCGCGGAAGAACACCTCGGTGGCGGCCTGGCGATGTACCTCGGCCAGAACTCCGAGCTGCGGCATCATGAAAATCGAGTCCACCGCCAGCCGCGTGAAGCCTTCGGGCAAGAAGGCGTCAATGAGCATCATAGCAGCCTGGCTGCGGCGCGGGGCGTGCGACAGCACCCCACCAGACCCGACGAGCAAATCGAGGTCCATCATTTTGACGATGGATTCCTCGGCCACCTGGGCGAAGGCGTCCCCGATGTCACGCGCCCGCTGCACGCCCCTCAGACCGGCGGCCAGTGATTTGTGCTGCTCGAAGGCCAGCCGCAGCGCCTCGCGGGCGATCCCCTGTTCGACCTGCAGGCCCGAAATCTGCTGAGGTATCGTAGTCGGCCGGATCATCTTGTTGCGGATCTGGTTGATGATCCAGCCGCGGTCAATGTGCCCCGGCACCCAGCGCACAATGTTGTCAATTCCCGCCTCGGCCAGCACGTTCGATATCGAGTAGCTCAGCCCCAGGTTGGCGCTGACGGTGCGGTTGAACTGGCCGGAGAAGACGCTGAAAACGTCGGTGGTCGCGCCGCCGATGTCCACACCGACGACGTTGATATTCTGATCCTCAGCGATGGTTTGCATGATGCTGCCGACTGCCGCCGGTGTGGGCATGATATCGGCGTCGGTCCAGGGCACCAGGCGGGAGTAGCCGGGCGCTTGAGCCATGACGTGGTGCAAGAACAGGTCCTGGACGACCAGCCGCGTCGGCTGGAGGTTTTCCTGCTCCATGCTCGGGCGCAGGTTATCGGTCACCGTCAGGTCGGCAATCTCGGCCAGAGTATCTTCAATGGCGGGCCGGGCATCAACATTGCCGGCATAGATTATCGGGAGTCGATACTTGGCTCCGAGGCGGGCGGTCGGATTGGC
>JALGTI010000335.1 GCA_029821455.1 Candidatus Zipacnadia bacterium
ACGAAAAGCCTCAAGAACTCAGAACTGCCCCATAGGTCAGCATGCGCTTCACGGGATGCTACAGGCAACATCGAACCGACAGCGGGCGCTTCACTTATCTCGATGGTGACTTCGGAAACGTACTCGTTCTTGACGCGCATCAGTTTGCTGAGTCGTTCGCGGACAGTTGTCTCGAGGTCCGCCAGCTTGTCGAGGTCAATTCGCATGAAGACTTCCGGCGGCACCACAAAATGAACTGCGTGGCCGTAGGTGCCGCCATCCCAATCGTCATATTCAGCTGCTTCTTCCACGCTATGACTGGATGTCTGCAACAGATCACGAAGTAGCGTTTCCCCCTTCCGGTCGCAATCGGCCACAATGACGCCGATCAGCTTGGGCAGCTGCGGTGGGATTCCGTAGGATGGGGACATGTCGGACATAGTCAGCTCTCCCCCTACGGTAACTGCATTTCGACAGAGATATGTCCGCGGGCAACTTTGGCAGCAGTGCATCCCGGACGGCGGCGAGGGCGCGCCCACTGCTTGGATGCGTCGTGTACCCGTTGCGCCCAGTAAGCGTATTCTAGGAGCACTACGGCGGCCAGTATCCAGACTACCACTGCCATGGATGATCTCCTCCCCATCAGTCACGGTCTTTAGACCATTTCAATCCCATAGCAAAGCTGCCGGTGTGCGACTATAGTTCCGGCCTCTGTTTATGCCATTCGGTCGCCTGTTCGTAGGCGTAGGCGGCCCGCAGGAGGATGTCCTCGCTGAACGGCTTGCCAATGAGTTGCAGGCCCACAGGCATGCCGTCATCGAAGCCGCAGGGGATGCTCAGGCCGGCCACGCCGGCGATATTGACGGGGATGGTGCAGATGTCGGCCAGCTTAAGGGCCAATTGGTCGAACTCGCCGAACTTCCAGGCCACGGTGGGCGAAGTCGGGCACAGCAGCACGTCATACTTCTCCCAGGCGGCATCGAAGTCGCTCTTTATCAGCGTACGGACCTTCAGCGCCTTGAGGTAATAGGCATCATAATAGCCGGCCGAGAGGGCGTAGGTGCCCAGCATGATCCGCAGACGGACTTCCTCACCGAAGCCCTCCGCTCGAGTCTTGGCGAACAGGTCGTAGATGTCGCTGACAGGTTTGGTGGTGCGGTGTCCATAGCGCACTCCGTCGTAGCGGGCCAGGTTAGATGAGCACTCGGCCGGCGCGATGATGTAGTAGACAGGCATTGAGTAGTCAATGTTGGGCAGGCTTGTCTCCTCACACTCGCAGCCCAATTCCTGGAGTGTATCCACTGCCTCCAGTACCCGTCCCTTCACGCCCGGATGAATGCCCTCGCCGTGCACTAGCTCCTGGATGATTCCTACCTTCAGGCCTTCTACCCCCTGCTGCAGGCATGCCACATAATCCGGGACCGGCACATCGGCGCAGGTCGCATCTCTGTCATCAGGGCCGGCGATGGTGTTCAGCAGCATCGCGCAGTCGGTCACGTCTCTTGCGAACGGGCCAATCTGGTCAAGACTGGATGCATAGGCGATGAGGCCATAACGGGAGACGCGGCCATAGGTTGGCTTCATTCCCACGATGCCGCAGAGGGCGGCTGGCTGGCGGATGGAGCCGCCGGTGTCTGAGCCAAGTGCCAATGGCGCCTCGCAGGCGGCTACGGCTGCTGCGCTGCCGCCACTGGAGCCACCGGGGATAGTCTCCAGGTCCCAGGGGTTGCGAGTAACCTGGAACGCCGAGTTCTCCGTGGACGAGCCCATCGCGAATTCGTCCATATTCGTCTTGCCGACAATCGGCATCCCGGCCTGCCGGCAGCGCTCGATGACCGTCGCGTCATACGGCGGATGGAAGTTCTCCAGTATTTGGGAGCAGCAGGTCGTCGGCAGGCCCTTGGTACAGAGCAGGTCCTTGACTGCGATAGGCACGCCAGCCAAGGCGCCGAGTTCCTCCCCGGCCGCTCGCTTTTGGTCAATTTCAGCGGCCTGCTGCTCGGCAAGCTGCCGCGTTTGGGAGACGAACGCCTGCACCTTCCCCTCGACTGCCTCAATGCGGTCATAGCAGGAGGTGACAATCTCTCGCGACGATACTTCCCCGGTGCCGAGTCTTTCACTTAGCTGATGAGCAGTAAGTTCGTACAGTTCCAATATCATAGCCTCCAGAAGGCACGATCAGCCCGTTAGGATCTATTGCTCGATTATGCGCGGCACTCGGAAGAACTCGTCCGCGCCGTCCGGCGCGTTGGCCACCACATCATCCACAGGCAATGACTCCCCGATTTTGTCCTCTCGATAGACATTTGTCATCGGGATGGCGTGACTGGTGACAGGCACGTCCTCGGTATCAATCTGCTGCAACTGGGCGAAGTACTCCAGGATGCGGTTGAGTTCAGCACCAATGCGCTCCAGCTCCTCGTCTGGGAGGTCGAGCTTGGCCAACATCGCCACGTGACGCACTTCTTCGGGAGTAATGCCAGGCATAAGCTAGTGTCCCTTCACTTGGTCTTGAGGCACATGGGGCAATCTTAGCACAGCCCCACCGCCGAATCAAGCAACCGCCATCACGCCGCGCCAACTTGTGCCTTGCCCTGCGTGGGGGCTTGTGATAGAATTAGGAGGCCAGCGGAGAGGTGGCCGAGCTGGCTGAAGGCGATCGCCTGCTAAGCGATTAAGGGGGTAACAACCTCCTTCGCGGGTTCGAATCCCGCCCTCTCCGCCAGTTAAAGGCAGACGACGACAGACAAAGGCAGATAACGGCAGAGGCATCCTGGTTTTCCCCCTCCTTCAAGGGGGGGGCCAGGGGGTAGGTGACACAGTCGCAGAGAACGACCTAAGCGACAATAGTCGGGGAGGATGCGCCCGTAGCTCAGAGGATAGAGCACCGGCCTCCGGAGCCGGGTGTCGCGCGTTCGAATCGCGCCGGGCGTACCATAGATCGTCAACAATCTAGGTATAGATATGGTCTGGTAGGGCGCGCTCGTAGCTCAGGGGATAGAGCACTGGCCTGCGGAGCCAGGGGTCGGGCGTTCAAATCGCCCCGAGCGCGCCACTGAACGGCAGACAAAGGCAGACGACGAGAGAGCTTAGACAACGACGGACGAGGGCAGGTGGCAGACACCCAGCGCGCGACGATGACGTGGGATGTGTGTCGTCCTCTGTCGTTGTCTGTGGTTGTCTGTCGTATTCTGCCGTTATCTGGCCTATGGTGGCCCCGTAGCTCAGATGGATAGAGCAGCAACCTCCTAAGTTGAAGGTCGCCCGTTCGAATCGGGCCGGGGCCGCCAGTTAACGGCAGA
>JALGTI010000027.1 GCA_029821455.1 Candidatus Zipacnadia bacterium
AACAGCCCGCGCCTTCTTTGAAGTCTTGTGTCTCCAGCGCAACCGTGCCGGTCCACTCGTGACCAAGCTCCGGCTGGGCCGGATGGTAGACCGACGGATCCTCCATACTGTCCACGAGCCTGATCTCCTGGTCAGCAACCACAAGCCAGCACGAAGCCAGCAAAATCAGCAACGTCATCACCCAAGTACGCATCATCAGACCTCCTGGCCCAAATACACTGCAACTGCGCACCTTCGCCGCAATGCCGCTGAAACGGCAGTTGATGCAGGCGTAATCTAAGCCCATGGTACTCCCTGAAGCCCATGGTACTCCCTGCACTTGTCAACCGATTCTTGCGACAGTCTCTCTAGAGAGGAGTGGCTATTCCGTACGACCTGTCCACCTTCGTTAACCTCGCCCGCAGCGGCTGGTCTCGGTCCGGCGAGGCCTCGGGGACTTCCACAATGTAGCCATTCACAGCAGCCACTAGGCCAGCCTGGGAAACCGGCAGGGCCTGGCCCGGCTCGATCTGCAGCTTGCTACCTGTGCGGTAGGGAAGGTACTTCTTGCGCAGCTCCCGTCCCCTGCCAGGCTCGATGTCATAACGCTCGGGATGGAAATGTTCACCGGTGCGGATGAATAACTGCGCCCCCAGCTCCTCCTCCAGTCGCCTAGCCTCCTCGCCGTGCGGGCCAACCAGAGTCAGAGCCACCGCCGGCGCCGCAAACAACGCATAGTCCTTGGCGCCATTCCCTCGCACTTGAGCACGGAGGTCGGCAATAGCTCGCAACGCCACGGTCTCAGGCGACAGCACCCTGCCTCGGCCGTTGCACCACGGGCATTCGGTCTGCAGTTGCTGGGCCAGGCTATCTCCCGTGCGCTTGCGCGTCATCTCCACCAGCCCCAGTGGAGTGATGTGCATAATGCGCGTGCGCATGCGGTCGCTGGCAAACGCCTTTCGGAACGCACTAGTGACCTGCGCACGGTGACGCTGTTTATCCATATCAATAAGGTCAACGACGATGATGCCACCGATGCCGCGCAAGCGCAGTTGCCTGGCGATCTCATCACAGGCCTCCAGGTTCGTCCGCAGCACTGTCTCCTGCAGGCTGCCACTGCCAGTGAACTTCCCGGTGTTCACATCAATGACGGTGAGTGCCTCGGTCGGCTCTATGTTTATCCACCCACCATGCGGCAGCCATACCTGGGGGCGCAGGGCCCGCTCTGTCTGCTGCTCGATTTCATAGCGACTGAAGATCGGCTCCGCGTCCTTGTACAACCTGATTCGGTTGCGCAGGCGCGGTGCCACGTTATCCACGATATTGAGGACCTTGTCATAGGTTACCTTATCATCCACGACAAATTCACTGGTCCTGGTGGACAGCACATCGCGCACCACCTCGAATACCAGGCTGAGGTCCTCGTGCACCAACGCCGGTGCCTCAACCTGCCGCATCTTCCCCTGGATGGAGCGCCACAGTCGCATCAGGAACTTAACGTCGGCTTCCAGTTCCGTACGCCCAATGCCCTCAGCGTTCGTGCGGACGATAATGCCAAAGCCCTCGGGCTTGATCTTCTCGGCCAGGCTGCGCAGCCGTTCCCGTTCCTTGTCATCGGCGAGCTTCTTGGAAACGCCGACTTTGCCCCGACCGTTGGCCATCAATACCAGATAGCGGCCAGGCAGGGAGATGCGGCGAGTCGCCCGCGCCCCTTTGGCCTCCACGGGGCCCTTGGTCACCTGAACCAGGAACTCATCGCCCTTCTTGACCACGGTTCTGATAGGGGGCAAGCTCTCCATCTTGCGGCGCATCTGCGCGCGCGTTGGCTCTTCGAGGAGGGCATCGGAGACGTGCAGGAACACATTCTTCTCTATTCCGCAGTCCACAAAGGCCGCATCTAAGGCCGAGACGACATTCTCCACGCGCCCCAGGTAGATGTTCCCGACGACGCTGCTTTCACGCTCATACAGCAGTTCGGCCAGACGCTTATCTTCCAGTATCGCCACCCGCGTCTGGCGACGATCAACGTT
Organism: Candidatus Zipacnadia bacterium; assembly: GCA_029821455.1. Lineage (GTDB taxonomy): Bacteria > Armatimonadota > Zipacnadia > Zipacnadales > Zipacnadaceae > JALGVG01. Next base: position 2,010 of record JALGTI010000027.1, read on the forward strand.
CACAATAATCTGATTTTCCATTTCCCTACAAATACTCTCCTCTGCGCCACTGTGTTGGCACTAGGCCAGCTATCCGCCGGAGCGTCTCCCCGGATGGCACACAGACGGCGCACTCAAAAGAATTGGTGAACCTATCGAAGGCCGGTGCGAACGGTTCGCGCCACGGCCACTTCGCCTTCTGGCAGGGCCTGGGCCAGACACTGGAAGACTTCCTCTGGCTTCACCAGCCGCCCCTCACCTAGCCCCAACTCAACCTCCAGTGTCACAAAGCCCTCGGCCTCACTGCTCAATCTCGCATCATATATATATGGGCGGATGTCCACCTGCACGCTCTTGCGCTTGGTCTGACGCTGCACTAACAGCTCATCAGCGCCCAGGCAACTCGCCAGGGCCTCATCAAGCGCCTGAGGCCACCGCGGACTCTCTCCACTCAAAAACAGCTCATAACTGGCCACCGACAAGTCAGCAAATGGCGAACGCCGACCCCGCATCAACACCTGCGCACTAGCGACCTGCAGGTCATCGAACAGTTGTGGCAACAGCTTCTTCCCGATGTCGCGTGGTGAGACCTCCCTGGCCAGGTCCACGGCGCACAATTCCGCCAGCCCCTCAACGCCCACCGGCAGCGGGTGCGCGAAGCTCAGCTTCATATGCGGATTGAAGCCCTGCGAATAGGCCACCGGCAGCCCGCTGCGTCGCAGTGCCCGCTCAAAAGCGCGGCTGATATCGAGATGCCCCAACCAGCGCAGCCGACCGACCTTGCAGTAGGTCAGCCTCGCATACGGACGCTGACCATCAAGCATCCCCAGCCACCTCCGGACACTGGGCTACCAACTCTTGCATCCCGCACCCGAGACACCGGCCCTCCCGGCAATCCGGCGTGACCTCACCTTCCCCGCTGCGCCGCAGTTCGGCCAGCAAGAAGTTCTTGGTCACGCCGCAGTCAATGTGGTCCCACGGCAGGCGCTCATCGGTATCGAAGCTGCATCCAGCTATTTCTCTCAGGCTCAGACCACAATCTGTGAATGCCTGTTCCCATGCTTCAGACCGGAAATGGTCGCCCCACGAGTCCAGCACGCAGCCAAGCTGATATGCGCGCTCAATGACCTCGGCCAGCTCACGCCCACCACGCGCCAGCGCACCCTCAACTATCGCCTGGTGCGCATCGTGGCAGGCCAGCCTCACATGCTTGCGCGGCATTTCTGCGGCCAGCAGCTCCTGACGCGACAGCAGGTCCTCATGACTGGCCTGCCGACACCACTGGAACGGCGTGTGCGGCTTAGGTATGAACCCGGCTACGCTGACATTCACCCGCAAGCGCCCGAAGCGCCGCTCCATCGTGCGGCGGCCAACCTCAATGACCTGCTGGACGAGGCGGGCGATGGCCACTACATCTTCCTCGGTCTCCCCTGGCAGTCCAATCATAAAGTAGAGCTTGATGGTGATCCATCCGGCCTCGAACGCGGCAGTGACAGCCTCCAGCAAATCGGCGTCGCTCACTTGCTTGTTGATGCTGTTGCGCAGCCGCTCGGTGCCGGCCTCAGGCGCGAGGGTCAGCCCGGACTTCCGCACCCGACTCACCTTCTCAGCCAACTCAACGCTGAAAGTGTCCGTACGCAGCGACGGCAGACCCACAGAGATGCGCTTACCCGCGAACTCGTCGTTCAGAGCGTCTACCAACTCGGCAATCTGCGTGTGGTCGGGGCAGTTCAGCGAGACCAGCGAGATTTCGTCATAGCCAGTGTTGGCGATTATCTCCCGTGCCTGCTCCAGCAGCGTCTCAACACGCCTCTCCCGCACCGGGCGGTATATCGTACCAGCCTGACAGAACCGACACCCGCGCGTGCATCCCCGCGCAATCTCAATCTGGGCGCGATCATGCACAATCTCCGGCCACGGCACCACCGGCGCAGTCGGATATGACGCTGAGTCCAGGCCCTGCAACACCCGGCGGGTTATGTGGCACCTGTCCGGGTTATGCAGCGCCGGCACATATACCCCTCGCAATGCAGCCCACGCCTCCAACACCGCATCACGCTCGCCGCCCGCCTCTTTGAAGGCGTCAATCAGCTCCCCGACCGCCTCTTCCCCATCGCCGATGACAAAGGCATCAAAGAACGGGACAACCGGCTCCGGATTGAATGCACACGGCCCGCCTCCGACAACCAGAGGGCTGCTGTCCCGCTGCTCAGCCCGCAGCGGCAGGCCGCTGAGTTCCAGTAGCGCCAGCACGCTGGTGTAATTCAGCTCATGCTGCAGTGTGATCCCGAAGATATCGCATTCGCAGACTGGCGTGCCGGTTTCCAGGGTCCCCAGCTTCAGGTTCTCCTGCCCCATCAGCTTCACGGCATCGTCGGCCGGCAGGTACACACGCTCACAGGCCGCGTCATCGCGCTGGTTGATGACGTGGTACAGGATGTGGCTACCGATATGCGACATCCCCACCTCATACAGATCCGGGTAAGCCAGGGCAAAGCGCACGGCCACCTCATCAGCCTCTTTGGCTATGCTGTTGAGCTCAGCGCCGATGTAGCGGGCGGGAGTCTGAACCTGACCCAGGAGCCGTTCGGGGAGCACACCGCTGTATTCATGACCCGGGGAACGACCTGACATAGCTTGCAATCTGTACTAATGATAAGCCAAACCAGAGGGTCTGTCAAGGGCAGAGGCGCTACACAATCCTCGACAGTAGACTCCGCCGCACTTCGATAGCATCCTGGGGGCAGGCTTCAGTGCAGCAGAAGCACTCGATGCACTTCTGATAGTCAATCACCGCATAATCTTCTACCACAATCGCCCCTGCCGGGCAGACCTGCGCACAGCCTCCGCAGGCGATGCAGCGCTCCCGACGCACCCGGGGGCGGATATAGACGAACCGACGCCCCAGCCGTCCGAGCCACGGCGGGAAACCGCGCATCAGACTGGGCGGCCTGGCGAAGCTGGTGCGCAGATCGTCGGGGTTATCGCCGACTATGGCTATCTGGTTTGGCGCCGCCGTGCCCCAACCGGCCTCAGCGGCCAGGCTTGTTGTTAGGACCTCCCCAGGCTTGAACCCGATGAAATCCTCCGTGACAGCATCCAGCGCCACTCCATCCGTTGAGGCCGCCACCACACCCCATTCGCGCACGCGCCCCTGAGTAGGTCCCGGGCCATCCATTACCAGGATGCCGTCAAGGATATTCAGATGAGGCACGAAGGCTCCATAGATGTCGGCTATCGAGCCGCTGAGGGCCGCGAAGGTCGCCAGGACGTGGACTTCGATCCGCTGGCGTGGGGCCAGGCCCCCGACCATATTTTTGACCGCACCCGTGTACACCGTCTGGACGTGCGTCTTAGCTTTGGGCAGGTTGATGACCAGGTCAGCTTCCCGCAGCAGGTTAGCGCTCTGGATGAATTGCCAATGGTGATGCCGGGGCACCTCAACACGCGAGAAGCCTGCTAAACTGAGCAGCGCAAACTCAACGTCTATGCCTTTGAGCGCCTCCACATAGCCCGCCTGGCCGAAGATATGGGCGGCCTGGCCGGTCAGATTGTAGGTGGGCTGGTCCGCGATGACAATCTTGCAGCCGGCCTCAGCCGCTAACTCAGCCACCCCTCGCAGCAGGGCCGGATGGGTGCAAACTGCCTTCTCCGCTGGTCGAGGGGTAACTAGATTGACCTTCAACAGCACCGTCTTGCCGCCCTGCAGCAGTCCACCCGCCTCCGGCAGCAGTTCCAGCGCCCGGCGGACCGCTTGGCGCAGTTCCGGCAGCTCATATCTGGAGCATTTCAGCACTGACACGGTGGTTGCCATAGCGCGGATACTATAGCACATTGGCGCCGACATTGTCTTTGGAAGGTCTTTGCGCGTCGGTGTAGAAAGGTATCCTACCAGACGACGGGTTCGGTACGCTGACAGCAGGTGACCGGCAGTGGTGCAGCTTCGCACTGAACTGGTAGTGGTTGTTCCCCAGAAGTGTCTGGACCGCGCCAAGACACGCCTGTCCGGCGTGCTGGATGAAGAAGCACGGGTGACCCTGACGCTGGCGCTATTGCGCCGCACCTTGGAGGTCTGTTCAAGACTCGCCGGTGTGGCTCGCTTAATCCTGTGTGCCCCTGATGATCTAAGGAGCCTGGCTGATAAGTTCAGTGCAGAACTCAGGTGCGGGGGCGATGACGGGATGCGGCGGGACATAACCATGTGTTCGGAGTGCTGGCACGTTCACGGCCGCGCTGCCTTGCTCATCGTATCGTCGGACCTGCCCCTACTCCAGACTGAGGACCTCCAGCAGGTCATCGCGGCCTGGCAACAGGGAGCGCAGCTCGTCCTGGTCCCTGATCGCCGCCAGCGTGGCACCAATGTGATGCTGGTCAACGACCCGGAGCACTTTGAGTACGCATTCGGGGAAGTGGTAGGCCCTGGCAGCTTCCACACTCACAGGAGCCTGGCGGAGGGTCTGGGGTTGACTCTGGCCGTCATTGAGAACCCCAGGCTATCTCTGGACCTAGACCTGACGGAGGACCTCATCGCATTCGTCGAGCAAGCTCCAGACGACCCCTTGGCCCAGTACTGCAAGGACCAGGCTGATGACCTGTTCAGAACAGAATGAGGTAGTACCCAACTAGCGATAATCGAAACGTGTTCAATACAACATCATTAAAGGAGGAGATCACAAATGGCTGAGAAACTTGCAATTGACGGTGGCACACCCGTATGCACTGAGCCGTTCCCGCCCTGGCCCTACTTCACGCCCGAGATGATCGAGGCAGCCACGCGGCCGCTGAAGTCGGGCAACTGCAACTACTGGACTGGACCGCTGGGGATGGAGTTTGAGCAGAGGTATGCTGAGTGGTGCGGAGCCAAGTATGGCATCAGCACCTCCAACGGTACCACAGCCTTGCACACAGCCCTCGGCGGCCTCGGAATCGGCCCCGGCGATGAAGTAATTGTCCCCTCGTACACCTTCATCGCCTCCTCAATGTCCATCGCCCAGGCAGGCGCGATCCCGGTATTCGCAGATGTCGAACCCCAGTCCCACATCATCAGTGCCGAGGATGTGGAGGCCAAAATCTCGGACCAGACCCGCGCGGTAATCGTGGTGCATCTGTATGGTGAGGTCGTGGATATGGATGCCATCAAGGCAGTGGCCCAAAAGCACAACCTGCTGGTGATAGAGGATGCAGCCCAAGCGCACGGAGCTACCTATAAGGGCTACAAGGTCGGCACACTTGGAGACATCGGGTGTTTCAGCTTCTGCCAGAGCAAGACCTTCACCACGGGCGGCGAGGGTGGCTGCGTCATCACCGACGATGAGGATGTCGTCTGGGAGTGTCGTGCATTCAGGGACCACGGGTATGATGTCCAGATGAGGATGAAACTCTTGGAATTGGAGGCCCGGCTGCCTTACATCCACAATTCGATAGGCTACAACTTCCGGATGACCGAGATGCAGTCGGCCATTGGACTGGAGGCGCTCAAGATCATTGACACCTGGAACCTGCCCAACCGGCGACGCAATGGGGAGTACCTGATAGACCGACTCAAAGATATTCCCCAGGTTCTCAAGCTCCCGGTCCACAACGCTGAGCGCCAGAACGGCTTCTGGCTATTCCCCATTATTCTGGACATTGATGCGCTGAACTGTGACATCAAGCAGTTCGGCGAGGCGCTGAAGGCCGAGGGCATCCCCAACGGCCCGGTCCAGTGGCCACAGTCCTACAAGGAGAAGTGCTACGCCGAGCACAACGGCTTCGGGCCGCTGAATTACCCGTTCGAGGCGCCTTATGCTCGCCCTGAGGCGGTGGACTATGCGCACAACTACTGTCCCAATGCCGCCTGGGTAGAGGAGCGCTGCTTCTGGGTCCCGCCACACCCAACCTATGAACTGGAGCATATGAAGCTCATCGCCGACGGCATCGAGAAAGTGGTAGCAGCCTACAGTGGATAGGTGGGGTAAGCTTCCAGCTTGCCCATGCTTCGCACAGGAACTAAGAGGAACGAAGCAATGACATCGCCAGCCTCAGTGGACGCCCGCGTCCTCGTCATTGGCCTGGACGGGGCGTCCTTTGACATCCTCGACCCGCTGCTCGAAGACGGGCTGTTACCTAATCTGGCCGCGCTGTGCCAGCGAGGCAAGCGGGCGGTCCTGGAGACCGTCTATCCGCCCATCTCGGCGGCTGCCTGGCCCTCGTTCTACACGGGCACCGGACCCGGCAAGCACGGCGTCTTCGCCTTCGAGCGCTTTGACCCGGCTACCTACGGGGAGACGCTGATTAACGCCAGCACCGTGGCGATGCCGGCAGTGTGGGATGTGCTGACCGCGGCGGGCATGGACAGCGTCTACTTCAATATGCCGGTCACCTATCCGCCGCGTCCGCTGCAGGGCGCGCTCGTGACAGGAATGCTCACACCTAGCGAGGCCTCAAAGTGGGCCTATCCGCCCGTAGTGAAGGATGAGCTAGCGACTATAGTCGGTAACGTCCGCATTCGCCCCAGCCTCCGGTCCCTGTTTCGCAGCACGCCGAATGGAGCCTTGCAGAAGCTCAACAGGTGCGCGCAGGCCCATCAGCGCGCGGCTCTGCATCTGCTGACCACGCGCCCGTGGCGGCTGGCTGTGGTGGTCTTTGACACCTCCGATTCGGCCCAGCATGCATTCATCGGCCCCGCCACGCGAGACGAACCCCCTCCCTGGCGGCTGCAGGGCGAGGCGGGCCGGATCCTGACACAACACTATCAGCGGCTAGATAGCCTCGTTGGGGGGCTGTTGGCGGAGGCCGGGGAGGACTGCACGGTTCTGGTGATGTCTGACCACGGTGCCTGTGCGCGTCGGCGCACGTTCGTCACCAATGAATGGCTGGCTCAGGCTGGCTATCTGCGCTGGCAGTGGCTCCCCCGGGCCAAGGATGCCCCCTACCTGTGGCGCAAGCGGCTTCTCGGCAAACAACTAGCTGCGCTGCGATTGGGCTGGCTGGCCCAGTTCTTTTCCCAGAAGCGCTTGAACCGAGAGATAGCCACACCGCGCTGGGGGCGAATGCTCAGAAGCCCCAGGGCCCCCAACTGGTTGGCCACGCGAGCGTTTGCTGACCCTGCTTTCGGGTCCCACGCCATACGCATCAACCTGCGTGGGCGTGAACGCGACGGCATCGTTGAGCCCGGCGCTGAGTACGAGGGCTTGCGGGACGAAATCGCAATGAAGCTGCGGGAGCTAGTTGATCCCGTGGACGGCCGCCGTGTGATAGAAAACGTCTGGCGGCGGGAAGAACTCTACAACGGGCCTGAGTTACACCGAACCCCGGATCTGTTGTTCAGCTTCGTCGCGGACCGCTATGTGCCGCTCAATCACCAAATCGGCCGGGGCATTTTCGGTGATGCCGGCCGCACCAGGTCCGGTCAGCACAGCTCGCGCGGTATCTTGATTGGAGCCGGGCCCGGCATCCAGCCAACAGAGCTTGTGGGCCAGGCCCATATCACTGCACTAGCCCCTACCATTTTGCGCATCCTGGGGATCGCAACGCCGCATTATATGGACGGGGAACCCCTGGAGGGCTACTGTGACACCAGCCCGCAAGTGACCGCTGCCTGTCAAGATGTGGAAGTCAGCGCACGCCAGGCGCCAGAAGCCGCACAAGCTGACGAGCAGATACTGAAGCGCCTAGAAGACCTCGGTTACCTATGAAGATCTCCTGATTGTCAAGTGATACTGGCCTTGGGCAGGTCCATCTGAAGGCCAGGGCGAAACCTCTTAGGGTAATGGCTGCAAACTTTGCAGTTCGGTATTATCATTGTACTAGCGAGCTTTGCATAAATGCAGGGGACACACTACCCTGGGTAGCGCAGGCATCCTGGCCTTCGGCAAGCTCAGGCCATGGTGAGCTGGTCCTTCGGTAAACTCAGCACGGTGAGCTTGCCGAACCGTGCAACCATGCCTGCGCCGCCTCCGGGCGAGCTGGAACCTCAGGCTACCGAAAGTTACTTATGCACTTGCACTTACGCAAGATTCACTATTAGGGTTTCCGTGCTGTGGCGGTGATTGAGATGATGGTATACCAAAGAGAAGCGAACAAGACAACCCAGTCCTGCAAATTGCGAGCAGATCTCGTGGTTCTCTTGATAGGGGCGCTACTAGTTGCGGCCGGTGCCGCGCAGGCCAGGACTGACTTCGTCGGCTTGGCAACAGAGGTAGCGGAAGCGCGCCTCGACCAGGACCTCCAGGCGATGGTCTCACAGGGCTCCCGTGTAGCCGGCTATCCTGGCAATGCCAGGGCTGCAGACTACATCATTGAACAGTTCCAGCAGCTCGGCATCGAGACGCTCGTCCAGGAGTTCAACCTCCCGGCCCCGCTTGACGAAGGCGCCCAACTACAGGTCGGCGACAAGTCGTACGAGCTGGCTTGTTTCTGGCCCAATCTCGTCCGCACCTCCCAGGTGCCACCGGAGGGGATTAGCGGTGAGCTTATCTACGTCGGCCGCGGCAACCTGTCTGATTACAACCGCAAGTCGGTGGCCGGCTCCATTGTACTGCTTGACTTCAACACCGCCCAGAACTGGCTCAATGCCCCTCTGCTAGGGGCGGCGGCCGTAGTCTTCATTGAGCCAGCGGTAACCACGCGCGGCGAGGCCGAGATGAAGTTCTTGCGAGTCCCGGTTGCTGTGCCCCGCTTCTACATAGCCGCCGACGATGCCGATGAAATCCTGGCTGCCATCCGTCAGGGCGAGGTAGCGGGGAGGCTGAGGGCCCGGCAGGTGTGGGAGGATGTCGTCAATCGCAACATTATCGGTATCATCCCCGGTAGTGATCCGGAACTGCGCAACGAAGCAATAATCATCGAGGCTCACTACGACTCCATCTCGGTGGTGCCCAAGCTCTCTCCCGGGGCTGAAAACGCGGTCGGCATCTGCGCGCTGCTGGAGATGGCCCGCCTGATGGCCGCCAATCCGCCCAGGCGTTCAGTAATACTGCTGGCCACCAGCGGCCACTTCCAGGCCCTGGCCGGGGCACGTGAGTTCGTGGCGCTATGGGGCAGGGAACCGCGCAAGGAGCGCTATCGCACCAAACAGCTCGACGAGCTAAACAAGGAGCTCAAGCGACTAGAGCGCCAGAAGGAACGTCTGGCCAAGGCAATCGCCGAGGCCAAGACGCGCACAGGTGCTGTGATGGCCCTCGGACAGATAGCACGCACCGCGGGTATGGTGGTTGTTGGCCAGCTTGAGATCTCCTTGGCGCAGGCCGACGAGCGAGATGAGCGCCTCGACCGCGATATCGAGCGCAAGCGGAATGAAATAAGCATCTGGCAGAGACTCAATGAATTTGACGAGATAAAGATGTTTATTGCCCTCGACCTCAGCACCAAGAGCGGGACGCTGGGCGTCTTCAACGTCGGCCACTACTATGAGCAGGTCCAGTTCCTGCGCTTCTACTCGCCGGTCGGGAAACAATTCGCGTCCCGGGCCAGGGATGTCGCTCTGGCCCTGGGCATCACGGGCGGACAGCAGTTTGTGGACGGCATCAACCCGATCAAGGGCCGCGAGTGGCATACCTTCTTCCCCGGCAAGGTGGCATTCGACCATGAGATGGCCATTCGCGGCGGGCGGCCCGGCATCGTCTTTACCACCGTCAATGATAGCCGCTCGCTGGTGGACACTCCCCTGGACACCTACGAGCGCCTCGACAGGAAGAATATGTACTCACAGGTGCGTCTGCTGTATTGCTTGCTGGTGGATTTCCTTAATGATGAGACGCTCAGCCAGCAGGCCCTCAAGCGGGTGGATGCACTCAAAAAGCTGGGCGAGCTTATTACCATAAACGGCACGATCCTGGAATTCCGGCGGCGGGAGAGCTTTGTGCCCAACACACCGGTTCCGCAGGCCTTGGTGGTTGTGCAGGGCACCTCCCGCATGATGATGGGGGTTCACACCACCGTGGCGACAATGGCGAACGAAACCAGCGAGTTCAGCCTGCGCGGGGAGGCAGCTGTGGGGCTCAACCTCCTGGAGGCATACCGCTTCGACCCGCAAGACGGCAGCATAGTCTATGCCCCCGACCTGGGCCCTGACGGCGAGGGTAAGTATCCACGCGCTGTGAAGGGCCGAGCCGGCCTCAAGCGCCCGGTTATCGTGTTCCGCTGCGCCGCCACCGATATATACGACCTCGTAGACGAGCGCTACTTCCAGACCCTGGAAAAGCTCTTCATCTACGACGCCAAGGACTTCAGCGAGCCGGTTTCATATGGCTATTCGCTTTCTCAGAGCATGGCCACGACCGAGTTCCCCTCCTATGTGGAACCCTGCGCGGTGGTCTATGCCCAGCCGCAGACGCACGTGCAGGTAACGATGGGGATGGGGCTGTTGGGCGTGCGTATGGTGCTGATCAACGCTTCGGCTGACAAACCAACCGGGGCCGGCTTTTTAGCTTCTGCGACCCCGCGTATTGCGCTGACGCCGCTGCAGGTCGCCCACGATATGTGGACGATTGACGACCACCGCATGAGCAAGCTGCGGGAGCACGGCGTTATCGGCGGAGGTACACGCAAAGGGCAAGAAGCGATCCGCCCTGGCCGCATCGAGGAGTTGCACCACCTGGCCAAGACCTCCCTCGACCTGGCCAAAGCCGAGCTTGCGGACAGGCAATATGACAAAGCAATGGCCGCCGCCCGCCACGCCTGGGGCTATGAGTCCCGTGCCTATCCTGATGTCCAGAAGACCGCGCTGGATGTAGTCAAGGGTGTGCTGTTCTATCTGGCGATGCTGCTGCCGTTCGCCTATTTCGGAGAGCGGCTACTAATCGCCTCCCGTACCATCATCGGCCAGATTGTTGGCACCCTGGTCGTCTTTATCATTGTGTTCCTTATGCTGGCATTCGTGCATCCAGCCTTCTCACTTACCGCCACGCCCCCGATTATTCTCCTCGCCTTCATCATTATGGCGCTGGCAGTCCTCGTCATCGCCATCGTTACGATGAAGTTCAACGAGCAACTGAAGGCAATGAAGCAGTCGCGCGGCGGGGTTCACGAGGCAGACGTGGGGCGGCTATCGGCAACGGCGGCGGCCTTCCATCTGGGGATTGCCAATATGCGTCGCCGCAAGGCGCGCACGGCCCTGACCGCCACAACTCTGATCGTGCTCACCTTCACCGTGCTCAGCTTCACCGCGGTCAAATCCAAGATGCGCACCAATCGCATCCAGTTGTCTTATCCGCCGGCCTATTCGGGGATGATGCTGCGGGACCGGGCGTGGCTCTCTCTGGAGGCGCCCACGGCAGATATCATCGCCAATGAGATGGGTGAGGAGGCGATCGTGGCCCCACGGGCCTGGTACACCAGCGCGGACATCCAGAAGGAGCTGATGATAGACGTGGGGCTTGCCGACGACCCCGCCTCGGTCTACACCATCAACACCATCATCGGCCTTAGCGCCCAGGAGAGGGAGATACTTGACATCGAGCAGGCTCTGGTGGCCGGGCGTTGGATGCAAGCGGGCGAGAAGAACGTGGCGCTGCTGCCGCTCACGGTGGCCAGCGGCCTGGGCATCACTAGCGATGACGTGGGCAGCGCCTGGGTGACGGTGTTCGGTACCCGCTTTCGTGTCATCGGCCTGCTGTCGGAAGACCGGTTGCGACGCCTCAAGGACCTCGATGGCGAGCCGCTGATGCCGGTTAACTACGCGCTGCTGCGCCCAGAGATCGTCAAGGAGCTGCAGCGGCAGGCCGAGCAGCGCTCCCAACTTGGTACTACCAGCGCCCAATCGCTGCTCCAGGAGTATAAGCACTACGGCCCCGAGAAGGTTGTCGTGCTGCCCTACAGCACGATTCTGGAGCTGGGCGGCACCTTGCGCTCGGTGGCCATACGACACGCCGACCCTGAGGCCGTTGCGCCGGTTGTGGAGGACATGATGAAGCGCTTCGCCCTCAGCCTCTACGCCGGTATCGGCCCGAGGAGCTACCTGTTTAGCTCCGTGGGGATGACCGCAGTAAGGGGGATGGAGACGTTGCTTATCCCCATGCTCATTGCTGCCCTCATCGTGCTCAACACAATGCTGGGCGCCGTCTATGAGCGCACCAGGGAGATTGGCATCTACAGTTCTCTGGGCCTGGCCCCCTCGCACATCGGCGCGCTGTTCCTGGCCGAGAGTGCAGTGTTTGCCAACCTCGGTGCGATTATCGGCTACCTCATCGGCCAGATCCTCGCCCGCATCCTGTTCGCCACCGGGAACACAGCCGGCATCGAGCTTAACTACTCCTCGACCGCAGCCGTGTCAGTTACCATTGTCGTGATGGCAGTGGTGCTACTGTCCACTCTTTACCCCTCCCGCAAGGCTGCCGAGATAGCCTCCCCGGGCATCGAGCGCAAGTGGAGCCTGCCAGAGCCCGAGGGCGACTATATGCACATCCGCCTGCCGTTTACCGTGACGGGTCGCGATGCCTTTGGCGTCTCCGCATTTCTCAAAGAGTACTTCGACGAGTATGTGGGATATGCCGGAGGCGAGTTCCTGGCGGAGGATGTCCGCCTGGAGCCGATGACCACTCCCGAGGGTGAGGGGATGGCCGTCAAGCTACGGATGTGGCTGGCGCCGTATGACCTGGGAGTCAGCCAGGAGTTTGAGCTCGACTGTCATCCGACCGGCGACCTGGAGATTTTTGAGATAGTCATCCACCTGCAGCGTATAGCCGGCGACATCACGTCGTGGAAGAAGACCAACTCGCTGTTCCTGGGAGCGGTACGCAAGCAGTTCCTCATCTGGCGCACCGTGCCCATCGGCGAGAAGGTGGACTACGCCGAGCGCGCCGATGCCCTGCTGCATAGCACAGCCTAAGGAGTGGAACACATGAAGATAGCTTGCCAGCTTCTGTGCATTCTCACTGGCGTTATGGTGAGCGTGCTGGCGCCTGTGCTACCCGCTGCCACACAGGAGGATGCTACGATGGAACAACCCACCGCTGTCGTCAGTCTCGGATTTGAAGATGTGCGATGGGATTTCACCTCCCAGGGCAAGTATCTGCTGGTGGAGGATGAGGTCCGGGCCTTACGTCAGTTCTTCCACCCCTGGGACATCTCTCAGGACGGTGACTTCGCCTCCCTCAGCACCCAGGCGACCGTACCGGCTGACTGGGAGGGGCCGCTCTACCTCAACCTCTACGCCAATGACACCTATGTGACCGAGGGCTGGGAGCAGGTCAAGCCTAACTGGACACATACCTATGCGAGCTATCACGTTTTCGTCGGCCACCGCTTCAAGCAGGTCCTCATAAATGACGAACTCATCTGGGAGCAGGACATCGGTGACGCCGAAGACTTTGGCTACTTCAATCTGGATATCAGCCAGCACGTCAAGCCGGGTGAAACATTCAGCCTCACCCTGCGCGCCCTGGACAAAGTCGGCTCTGGGACCAAGCTGCCCGGCGACGAGTTTCACCTCGGTATCTGGAGCTGGAATGGCCTGCGCGACCCTGAGGCTGAAAAGAAGTTGTACACCCGCATCTTCTGGGGCGATGTGGCGCTTAGTGCGGGCGCTCCTGTCGCCTGGGAAGAGAACCCCGCGCGCAAAGACATCAAGCTCAATCCGGTGAGACTGGCTGCCGCTGAGCCTGTCGAACTGGAGGCAGGTTATCTGAAGCTGGATTGCCCTAACGGCCTGCCGGAGGCTGGCTATCCGGTCACCTGGGGTATTCCGTTTGGGGAGGGCAAGCTCTTCGACAAGGGCCACGTCGCCCTGACCGATGCTGCGGGCCAGCCGGTACCCCTCCAGACGCAGGTACTCCACAAATGGCCGGATGGCAGCATCCACTGGTTGCTGCTTGACTTTCAGGCCTCGCAAGCAAATGCCAACCGGCCCTATACGGTAAGTTATGGGACCACAGTCGCAGGCACGCCGCCACCGCAGGACCTGCAGGTCAGCGAGACCGAGGAGGCCGTCACCGCTGACACCGGAGCGTTGTCATTCATCGTGACCAAGGGCGCGCGGGTGCTGGCCGAAAAGATAACTCTGGATGGTGAGGATGAGCCGTTAGGGCAAGAGCTGACCGGCGAACTGGTGACCCGCGACGGCTGGATACACACCGGCTTTATCACGGTCAATGAGGAAGTAGTTGTGGAGGCGGCCGGCCCTGAGCGGGCAACGCTCCTCTGCTCCGGGCACCTGGTGAATGAGGGGAAGACGTTCGGGCGCTTCACTTGCCGCATCCACGCTTACCGGGGCAAGCCATACCTGCGGGTGTTCTTCCGCATCTTCAACGACACTGACGTGCCAGCCCAACTGGTCGAGCAGTTCCTGCTGCGACTGCGCACGCCGATGACAGACGGCAAAGCAGTGTTGGGTGACCAGAAGCTGCAGACCACAGCCGCCGAGACCGGCCGGCTGCTCGTCAGGCAACATAAGTGTGATGCCTACGAGGTATTCCAGGGCAATGATGCACGCCGCGCTAGCGGCGAACATTGGGAGGGCCCCATCACCATTCAGACCCCGGAGCATGGCGTGTCGGGCCAGGTGCGCCACTTTGCCCAGCCCCGCACCATCGAATACGAGCAGTATGTGATGCCCCGTGGTGAAGCCAAGCGTCACGAGCTACTGCTGTACTTCCACAAGGGCAGTGGGGAACAGGCTCAGGTCCAAGCAGCATTCCGGGCATTTGAGTACCCCCCCGTCCTGATGTCACCGGAATGGTATGCTGACCAGCAAGCCTTCGGCCGCGGCGCACCACTGACGCCGGAGACATTCCCCGGAATGCATAAGTATATGATCGAGCGCGGCACCCCCAGCCTGGCCTGCACTGTTCCGTTCGGTCTCCGGAACTGGCCCGATCACTACTCGGACTCGATATATAGCGCCTACCGGGGCACCTGGGGCAATATGTACCAGGAGGTTGACTACGGCGCTTACATCATCGCGCTGCTGGCGGGCCGGCGGGAGTGGCTGGACTATGTCGAGGCTTACCAACGCCACTTCATGGACATGGACATCTGCCACTACCATGCCGACGCCAAGTGGATTGGGGCCAGCTTCGGTATCGCGCCATATCACTCAGGCAGCCGCCCCTCGCCGCTCAATGCGCCTCTGGGTGGCTTGTTCATTCTGCACTACCTGACCGGCGACCCGGAGGCGCGGGAGACGGCGGTGGGGATTGCCGACTATCTCCACGCCGCCAACGTGGGCGTGGGCTCCGGCTCAGGCCGGGGCGTCGGCTGGCCTTTGCGCAGCGCCTCAATCGCCTACGAGAACACGTATGACGAGAAGCATCTTGAGATCGCGACCAAGCTAGCCGAGTTTGCTATGGGCGTGCTGGTCCCACGCCGCCAGTTCTTTACCCAGCCGCTTGCGACCTGGAATTATCGCGGTGGTGGCTCAGGGTATAACGTAAGGCTGGCAGCAGGGCTGATGCGTTACTGGCGCGCCACTGGCGATGAGCGCGTAGGCCGTGCCGTAGCCAGTATTGCCGCCGACTTCGTGTACGACTGGATGTCGCCCACCGAACCAGGCATCCTGTACGGCAATGATCCATTGCAGGCGATCTATGGCTTCGGCTATGCGCTGGAGGATGTCGTGGGGCTGTTTTGGGGCTACGAGCTGACAGGAAATGAACTATTCCTGGACAGGGGTGCGCAGATGATGCGCGAGAGCATCCTGGCCGAGCGGCACAACGGCGCCGCCTTCGGCCTGGCCCGCTACTGGGAAACGCAGGACATCCTTTACTACTACGGGCTTTACAAGCAGCAGCATCCTAACGGGTAGGACGTGATCGGCTAGCACGTTGTAGGTATAGATCCCTGCCGCGACAAGCTGCTGCTGATTGTTCTTCCCGTCCCAGTCCCACGAGTCATCACCTAACCC
>JALGTI010000336.1 GCA_029821455.1 Candidatus Zipacnadia bacterium
GCAAAATGCAAGTACTCCCGCAACCCGCTGAGCAGATCATCGGCCCCAATGACGATTCCTGGAAATGCTGGCACCAATACACACAATATCAGCACGAGACTGAAGTATATCTTTGCAGGCAGCAGTCGGAGCCAGGCCTTGAAATCCTGGTCATATTGCGTGGCCAGGTCGCGAGCGATCACCTCCAGTTCGCCAGACGTTTCACCGGCCTGCAACATCCCCACTACATAGAGCGGGAAGATGCCAGGATAGGCGGCAGCCTCGTCGCTCAGCGACTTGCCGGCGGCGATGGCCGGAGCCATTTTCCCCAGTACCCTCGCGATGCGGCCCGCGACCCGCCCCTGCAGCGCCAGCAGGGCCTCGTGAACACTGACCCCAGCGTGCATAAGCTGGGCGAACTGGTCCCAGAAGCGTGCCAGATGCCGGGCCGAAATAGGGTTGATGAGGTCCCATAAGGACGGCTTAGGGCTAGCAGCCCGGGTGGCGCCTTCCGGCACGACCTCCTCCAGCACTTCAATGAACAGCCCCTCCCGGCGCAGGCTCACAGTAGCCAGCATCCGCGATGGCGCCTCGATGGTGCCAGCCTTGGGCTGGCCAGCCTCTGTGTGCCCGTGATAACGAAACAGTGCCATAGGCCTCGCCGTCTTCGGTGTTGGTCTTCTATTCTTCGACACTACCACACTTTCCTGTGTTTCCTGCAGGTGGCTGTCGCGTAGGCAGCTTAGCGGCAGAAAGATAGCGGCTGCACAAAGGAGTATTATGGACCGTAGCGAACAGTTCTTCGCTGAGATGATGTACAGAATACCTGCGCACTCTTATATCCAGCAAAGGTAAGAGTGCGTAACTATGCCGCTACATTCACCCATAATGTCTGGAGGCTTGATATGTCGAACCCGTTTACGAACGAAGGCAACTGGTACAAGGGCAACCTGCACACTCACACCACCAATTCTGATGGGGAACTGACCCCCCAGCAGGCAGTGGACCTCTACGCGTCCGCTGACTATCACTTCTTGTCACTTACCGACCACCGCGTTCTCACCGCAACTGACGACCTCGACCCCAAGGGTATGATGCTTATCCCGGGCTCGGAGCTTGATGGAGGCAGGGGTGAGCTGGGGCAGTCGGTGCACGTCGTTGGCCTGGGGATGGAAAGCGCGACTGAGCTGCCCGAGACCGACAGCATCCCTGAGTTGGTGGCCTCAGTCGCCGCGCAGTGCCGCCTTTGCTTTGTCGCCCACCCCTATTGGTCATCGCTGCTAACTCACGACTTGCTGGATGTCGAGGGGCACATCGGCCTCGAAGTGTACAATCACACCTGCTTTCGTGGTATCGGTAGGGGCGAGTCGGCTGTGCAGTGGGATGGCCTCCTGGGCCGGGGGCACAAGCTGCTGGGCTTTGCGGTGGACGATGCCCACTGCCATTACGACGACGCGCTCGGCGGCTGGATTTGGGTCAAGGCGCCTGACCCTAGCGTTGACAGCCTCTTGGGTGCGATCCAGGCTGGCCATTTCTATGCTTCAACGGGCCCGCAGATTCATCTGATTGAGCGCGACGGCGAGCAGGTGCATATTCAGTGCTCACCATGCCGCGACGTATGCCTCATTGATCCGCGCCCTGGTTCCGGCACCACGACGCACCGCCTGGAGCTGCAGCAGGAATCCTATACTGACGTGACCCTGTCTGTAAGCGAGGACTGTCCCGTCTTTCGCGTAGAATGCGTAGACCCGGAGGGCCGCAAGGCATGGAGCAATCCGATCTACCCGGCTCCGTAGCCGAGCCGCAGGAGCGAATGCGCTGGCACAAAGCGGCGCTGGTGCCTGTCATACTGGTGGGAGCCTTGTTGCGTGCCTATGGGCTGTA
Source organism: Candidatus Zipacnadia bacterium (assembly GCA_029821455.1). Classification (GTDB taxonomy): domain Bacteria; phylum Armatimonadota; class Zipacnadia; order Zipacnadales; family Zipacnadaceae; genus JALGVG01. The sequence goes on from JALGTI010000336.1 coordinate 1,864, forward strand.
CTGGGGTTTCCCGCTGGCGTGGCATTGTGATGAAAACATGCTGTACGGTGTGGCCCTACGGCTTGCCCAGCAGATAACCGAAACCAGCAGCCTCGATCCTCACTTCAATGTCTGGGGCCCGCTGTCGGTCTACATGCTGCTGCCAGCCATTTACATTGTGCCGGCCGTTAGCGACCTCAGCGCCGGGTTGGCCGCGCTGCTGGCCGGGCGGGCGCTGGCCTTTGTGTTCGATATCGCCACCGTGCTGCTCATCTATGCCCTGGGGCGCCGCGCGCACTCTGTGGTGGCCGGTCTGCTGGCCGCCGCCTTCTACTCAGTGACCTTGCTAGCGGTCCGCGAGGCGCATTTCTATACCGTGGATATCCTCGCCAACACGGTCTTGCTGGCATATCTGCTTCTATGTCTGCGTGCGGTTAGCAGCGGGACAACCCGTGACTTCATTGTCTGTGGTGTGGCACTAGGAGTGGCGCTCTCCGTCAAGCAGTCGTCGCTGGTGATCGTGCCACTGGGTCTCATCGCCTGGGGCGCAGTCGTTGAACGCCGAGCACGTTATGCCAACGTAGACGATTGGCGACGTGGTCGCCGGACTGCGCACCGGGTGCTGGTGGCACTCTGGTTGATAGCAGCGGGGGCCTTTGTTGTCTGCACTGCCTGGTACGCGATGCGTGAGACAGTCATTGAAGTAGGGCGTGCGAGGATGACCACGGCTCTCACCCCGGACCGTCTGGCCCAGCACGAACCGATCTTCTTTGAGCGACAGTTGAATTCCATCTGGGATGGGATCCGCGATCTGTTGTGGATGGTGGCGCTTGTACTCGGTGGTCTAGCCGGGGCGATGACTGGTCTGCGGCTTGTGCCCTCTGGTGTCCCCTTCTTTGCCCAGATGAGCAAGTATCGCCGTCACTTTTGGTCGTTTGTAGGCACGGCCGCTGGGGTCTTCTTGCTCTTGAATCCGTATGCGCTGATCAGGCCGCTGGAGTACTGGATGCCGGCCGGCCCGCAGAGCCTGACCTGGGGGATCATTCAGGTAGCCGGCAGGCTCGACCCACCGCCCGGCTGGGCGCTGCAGTTCGTTGGCACTACGCCCTATCTGTATCAATTGTCCCACGTGCTGCCTTACGGTATGGGTTGGCCGCTGCTGTTGCTCAGCCTCGGGGCCTTGGCGCTCTGGACCTACCGGTTCCTGCGCGGGCAGGCCGGGCCGATGTGGCTGGTTGTTGTGGCTGCACTGTTGCTGATTGTGACGATGGGCGGAATGTGGATGAAGATGACGCGCTATTGCCTGCCCCTGATGCCATTCTTTGCACTGTTGGCAGGAGCCTGGTGCGCCGAGCTCATCAGCAACGGTGGCTGGCGCAGATGGATCGGTGGCCTGACGGTGGTGATTGCGTTGGCAAGCGGGCATCTACAGTCAGCCCGATAGTCGGGCCACTGCGCTGGAATACCTCAAGCAACATGTGCCAACGGGCAGCACGATTCTGGTAGAGGATGACGACACCTGGGGGGCTGTGGGTCTAGCAGCCCTCCAGGAGCTTCCTGGCCTCAATGTGGAGATCCTGGATAGCGCATACCTGGCGTTGGACTATTTCGGCGTCCCGCTGCCGCCTGACAAACTGGAGGCCAAGCGGCGTTACGTGAACGAGAAGCTGGACCGGTCCGACTATGTCCTGCTCACCGGCCTCAGGCGTCAGCGCCTCGCCGGCGTCAGGCAGGAATTCCTGGTAATG
>JALGTI010000337.1 GCA_029821455.1 Candidatus Zipacnadia bacterium
GACGCGCTATTATAGGGCAGAGGTGAGTAGAATTGCGCAAGAGTAGAGTGGCAATCAGCGGTGCGATCTTCCTGTTGTTGCTGGGTGCCCTGTTTCTAATTAGCTTCATCACCGAGCGCCCCGCTCCACAGCATCAGGGGGCAGCAGACGAACAGGCCAGAGCTGAGCACAAGCCAGCCGCGAAACCAGACACCAGCAAAGAGCGGGAGGTCTCCATGGAAGAAGCCGAAGGCTCCGTCATCAAGATAGAGACTGAGAAGGGCGACATCATCTGCGAGTTGTTCGACAAGCAAGCGCCAATCACGGCCGGCAATTTCCTGGACCTGGTCAAGTCGGGATTCTATGATGGCATCACCTTCCATCGCGTCGAGCCTGGATTCGTGATCCAGGGCGGTGACCCGAAGGGCAACGGCACCGGCGGGCCGGGCTTCACGATTCCGGACGAGGTCTCACCGGATCTCACACACGACCGGGGTGTACTCTCGATGGCAAAGACGGCGATGCCCAACACCGCCGGCAGCCAGTTCTTCATCTGCCTTGGGGGGCCGCGAGCGACAGGGCATCTAGATATGAAGCACGCTGTGTTTGGGCGGGTGCTGCAGGGGATGGACGTAGTGGACCAGATTAGCAAGGGCGATAAGATGACGAAAGTAACCGTAATCCGGGAGTCACCGGATGCTGCGGCCGCCATCAAGAAGGCCAAAGGCGCCCGCAAGTCGGATTGAGTATGAGCCGGGGAGGCGAAAAAATTGGACCCGCAGCTTCGCATGCAGACACACAGGCTCTCTCTCCCCTCAGCCCTGGTGTGGCTCTTGGCTGTGGCAGTCGTGGGTGTGCTGGGCACGATACTGCTGACGGATTCGGGCATCAGTGCCGAACTGCCGCTCAGAAAGGCGATCGGCTGGGTATGGCTCGTGGAGTTGCTGCTTTATCTGGTGGTGCTGCTGGCTCCGGCCGGTGAGGTGCCGGTTGTGGGTGTCTTTGCTGGCCTGATAGTGGCGTTCGTGGTTCGCGCCGGCCTGGCCGGATTGTGTGCTATCATCAATACGCATGGCTCGTTGAGCGAGAGCTTTGGCTTCTACTACGCCGGTCACTGGCTGGGCGCGCTGGTTCAGGTTCTGGTAGTGGCCATCTACCTGTGGCTGGTGCGCTCGCTGCTGGAGCGGGGGCCGGCTCCCCGGTGGGGACCGATACTGCCGTCACCGGGCGATGCGGAGGACCATGCCGAGCGTCAGCGCCTTCTGCTTGCAGCGCTCCGCGAGTCCGATGAGGACGAGCAAGCGCCTGCGGCCCCAGTACCCGGCGCTGAACCCGAACATGTGGTGACAGAAGAGCCGTCTGGGGAGTCAGAAGAGGCACAGGAGACGCTCGAGGAGACGACAGAGGAAGCCGAGGCTCGTCCATCCTGGGTAGAGGCAGTGAGGACAGACACAGAGCAGCCGGCTGCGCAGGCGGCTGAGGCGCCGGCGCGTCCTTCTGAGGACGTGGCACAGGAGGCTGAGACCGATACTGACAGGTTTGAGGCAGTCCAAGCGCCGGAGCAAGAGGTTGAGCTGCCGATTGGAGTGGAGGCTTTGCCCCCTGCGTTGGAGGAGGCGGCCCGCGAGGCCATAGCCAGATATGCGTACTATGACGGCGCGCGCGCTTCCGGGGGCATCACGCCGGGCAACCGGGTGATGGTGTGGGTGACACCGGGGCCGGTGGCGGTGCGGCCGATGGGTCTGGCCGCCGATGGGGTTGTAGGCTGGGTGGCAGTGTTGGCTGAGGTGGCACGCATCGGCACAGCCAGGCTGGTGCTGGCCGTCAGTAATACAGGGGCCTTCGGCCTGGCCGTCACTGATGGCTCCTATGTTATCATCGCCCAGCCTGATGTGCCCAATCTTGGCAGCATTGCTCATAGCTTGCGGGAAACGGCCAGGAGCCTGGGGGGGGTGCACCTGCCCGAAGCTGAGGCCGTGGTGGAGGATCTATCTGCCCCTGAGTGTCAGACAGATGAAGAGTTTTTCGCCTTCTGTGAAGAACGCGTGGGCGCGATGGTTAGCTCCTGGCCGGCACAGGTGTGCGGACTGCATTGTGGTGATGAAGCCGTGATAGCAGTGGCGGGCGAGGGCGCTGACTTTACAAAACTGGCAGCCGCCGCCGTCGCCCTCAGCCAGGCGCTGGACGAGATCGCCCGGGTGCTGGAGTGGCGGCCGTTCGACCGGGCCCTGGTGAGCGGGACCATGGGAGCCGTGGGAATTGGCTCAGTTGAACTGCCGCAGGGGCCAGAGTGCCTGGTGGCTGTGGCCGCCGATTCGCCGCAAGTGGCATTGGTGAATGTTAAGTTGGATCGAATAGCGACGGCTTTGGGGGAAGCATAGGCCTATGACAGAGATCAAGATTGCCCCTTCGATGCTCTGCGCCGACTTCCGGCGGTTGAAGGAAGACGTGGCCGACCTGACTGCCGCCGGCGTTGATTGGCTGCACTTCGACTGTATGGACGGCCACTTTGTGGGCAACCTGACATACGGGCCGCTGGTGCTGGAGGCGTTGCGGGAGGGCTGTGAATTATTCTTCGACGCTCACCTGATGATAGCTGAGCCTGCCCGGCACATCCGCGCCTTTGCTGACGCTGGCGCTGATGGCATCTGCATCCACCGCGAGACAGTGGATGGCCCGGCTGCTGTGCTGGCCAGAATACGCGGGATGGGCTGCCAGGCAGGGCTGGCCTTCAATCCCGCCACTCCACTGGATGGCCTGGAGGCAGCCATCGAAGAGTGTGACTATGTGCTGCTGATGAGCGTAGAGCCGGGCTATGCAGGGCAGGAGTTCATCCCGGCGGTGCTGGGGCGAATCGAGCGCGTGCGCAAGTTGATTGATCAAGCTGGCCTGGAGATTCTTATTCAGGTGGATGGTGGCATTGACGCCGAGACCGCGCCTCAGGTCATCGCGGCCGGGGCGGATGTGCTGGTCTCAGGCTCGTTCTTCTTTAATCACCCCGACGGCTACGCTGGCGCGGTCAAGGTGTTGCGGCGTAACTAGATCTAAGTGCCAAGATACAGATTGACGATGGACAGCCGGTCCCGCCATATGGGTCTTGGACAGGCAAGGATGCCTGTCCTACTCCTACTGGAACTCAGCGTCGCAGGTAGAGTAGGTCGGTCTCCCGCAGCCGGACAGTCACCTCCAACCAGCCATCCCCGGACTTGACCGGAATGTGCGGATGATGCACTGTGCCAACCTGGGTATGGCCGCCGGGGTTCACTTCAACCGGCCTTTGCAATCCGGCCAACTCAAAGCCCAGAGCACAGACTCGCCTGGGCATGTCCTGATATGCAGTGGTCGGCTCGCTACGGCTGGGCTTGGCAGACCACATATAGGCAACCCCCGGCAGGGCGCCAAAGTACAGCGTCTGACCCTGGCCGTACTTGTTGTAGATGGCGGCCGGCTCGCCATCGCTGAAGCTGCCGACGACCTGCGCTCCCTCCGTTGGAACAAGCCGCTGCTTCCAGGAGAGCACCTCAAAGACCAGTCCCGCATACGGCGCTTGGGATATGAGGGTGACGCTGTCCAGCGGCTTGAGCCTTGGCAGCTCTAGCTTGTCGCGCCCTACATTGCGCATTTCCAGCATCTCCCACTCTTCAATGCCAAACACGGGTCGCAGCGTATCGAGAGGTTCGTCAAGTTCATCCCGCATCCCCGAGCCAGCGCTTGCCACCAGCATCCCTCCGCGCTTTACCCACTGCTCGACCAACTCGCCCGCTTCCCGGGTGATATTGGGCGCGAACATATAGAGGGCTTTGTACTCGTCAAGGAAGCCGTTCTCGATATCGGTTTCCTCGAGAAAATCCACGGGGATCTGACTGTGCAGCAGGGCCATATAGGTACATCGCAGGTCTGCACCGGAGCCATCTGAGGTCTTCCAATAGCCGCTGGGCTGGGAGATGAGGATTGCCACCTGTGGCTTGCGTGGCATACCATAATAGAGCAAGTCATCCACGGCTCCGAGCGCGTGATTGAAGCGAGCGATGCGGCGCATTGCCTGGCGGTCTTCAGAGAATGATACCTCTGAAGTATACGGCATCGGCCCGTAGGTGTAATAAGCAACAGTCTTGGCTCCGTGGGTGATGGCCGAATAGACTTTGCGCTCGAAGTGCTCCGGGTCGGTGTTATAGATGGCGTAGAAGCCGACGGGCTGGCCGTGGTAGCGCGACCCAGAGCGCAGGATATCCGCAATCAGGGAAGTCATCTGCTCGCCTGCATACCAGCCGCTCCAGCTCTGCCAGTCCTCGGACCAGTTGATGGTCGTCCCCCGCAGCCGCGCCATTGTCAGCCAATCGGGATAGCCGGGAATCCAGCAGCCGTGCCCCAGAATGTGCGGCGTGTAGTTCATCATCGTCAGTGGCGTCGGCGCGGGGAACTGCCGCTCAATGGCCCGCGTCGCCTCGCCGTGATAGAGGGCATCATACTCGTGGGCGTACAGACAGCGGTGATAGTAGAGCGCCTTGTCCTCTAGGGACATAGTTTCACTGCGGTCAATGAAGCCCACCTCATCCCAGCTCTCGCATCCGAAATCCTCCGGCACCAGGTCCCGCTCCTGGAGCCACAGGCGGAAATCCACTAGGGCCTCCTCGTTGTCCTTGACGCGATTAAAGAACGACCCTGACTCATCGCCCAGCTTGATGAAGCAAGGTGGCTTCTCGACTCGCTCGCTCCAGCGCTGGGCTGAGTTTGCCCAACCGAAGCGCTGTCCAGCCTCGGCGGTCAGGCCGCTGCCCCACAGCGTATTGAAGCCCAGCTTGCCCAGGACGGCCAACTCACGGTCGCGCAGGTCGCTGTCCACATAAGCGCTGCCGTAACCAATGAGGTATGTTTCAAGGCTCAACAGCCGGGGCCGTGTGTTTTCAGGGAAGTCCAAGTCTGCCAGCATTGCCTCGTGCTTCTCAACCAGCTCTTCCGGGCCCATCACCCATTCTGCGTATTTCTCCAGATTGCCCGGCAGGATGACACTGATGTGATCACCGCCAAGGTCCTCTTCGATAGTGAAGTCAGCGGGCCCGTTCGGCTGGCGGGAAATCTCAATGACGGCTTTGACGCGCTCGAC
>JALGTI010000338.1 GCA_029821455.1 Candidatus Zipacnadia bacterium
TGTGAGCGGCCGTGGGGCAGGTACTGGCGCTTGCTCTAATGACGCAGCAGCCTCAGATATAGGCTCTGACTGCCTGGCTACCGCAGCCATTATCAGAACCCCAGCTATCACTGCTACAATTATCAGCCACAGCCACTTCTTGCTCATTGTCAGTCCTCCCTTATGACGAAAGGTGTAAGTTACCATAGGCGGTCAATCCGCCTCCGTAGCATTTCAAGTTCAAAGATGCTGTCATTCAGCCCCTCCAATTCATACTCCAACCAGGGGTCGAGATTCGAATCCATAATCCGCCCCTGCCTGCGCCACCAATCGCCTGCTGCTGTATCGGTCATATCCAGTTGCCATTGCATTTGATCCCAGACTGACGGGAACGGATTTGCCTGAGCTATACCCCACTGTGCCGGGCCTGCATAGTACGGTTGCCACCTTGGTCTGCTCTTCTTGTTCGAGGCTCGTTGTGCTGCTTCCCGCGCCTGTTCACCACGCTGCGTTGCCCACTCAGGCGCGCCCGCTTCGTCCCAATGCCACTGCCAGTAAAGCTCCCAGTCCTGATCGTGGATCTGCTCATCGGTCTTTCCTGCATTGGCCTCGGCAGTGGCTTGCTCGATTTGCTTCTCACTGACGCCTGACGTCACCCACACCCCGTCCACCAGGCGCGGCGGCACCCACCCGTCCGAGTAGATCGTCTTAGCACTGCCTCCAGCCGCACAAAGCGCCACCACGGTTACTGCCAGCACTGCCAACATTACATAATACCGTCTGCGGTTCATCATCCTACCTCCCTCTTTGATTGGTGCAATCTGGGGGCACATGAAAAGGCCGGCCCCCAGCGGTACCCTGAAGAGCGAAGCTCCGCAGCGCCGAGAACCGGCCATAGCCGGCACGGAGCTCCACTTCAGGGTACAGGATGATTATAAGCTACGGAGGGCCACTATGTCAAATACTGACAGCCACCTTTCTCTCTCGAATAAGCTGCTGAAACTCCTGTTTAGACACTCCGAAGCCGACATCCCCAGCACGGATCGGCTCCTAAGCGTATGGGCGTCTTTTCGCCTGTCCATACTCTTCCATCATACTCTCCATACTTTCCCGCCTCGCGCGTCTAGAGTCTAGGAACTTCACACTAGCAACTCGAGGATCTATTCAATGCCTTGTACTTCTTCATCGCGCGCGTCTAGGAACTATCCTCTCCTCTTCGCTAGACACTAGCCCCTAGACAGTACGGCACAAACAACCACAGATGTGTGAAGTCGTCCCCGGCAGTGCCCCAAATTACTGTAAACTCGCCACACGACATAGCCTCCGTATTGCCGTCCCCGACGGCCTCTCCACAGAGATTTCTCCTTCACGGATCAGGCCTTCGAACTTCGCCCCAGTCGCCATTTCGATGACCCCTCGTTTCACCATGTCAGGCAGCGTCTTGTTGACCCATTCGCGAGTACATCCGGCAAGCCGTCCGATCCGAGTCTGGGAACAGACTACCCAGCTTCCCGGCGGCTCCTTGTACTTTTCTTCTAGCTGGATGATTGCTTCGCAGATTTTGATCTGCCTTGCAGTCAAGCCTTCAGTGCTGGCAAGTAACTCCGTCGGGCCTCCATTGAGTCGTTTTTCCCCCAGTGCCCGGTAGAAGGGACACTTCTCTGTACCGACGCAGTATTTGTGGAGCACCGGGTCGTCGCACCTGTGCGGAGGCCGATCGTACCTGAGCACAGACTCAACCAGCCGAGTCACTTCTCTGCGCCCATCGCGTTGCCCGTCCTCGACCATGCGCTTATAGCGCTGCCAAGCCCACTCAACGAGAACTTCCTCCAGGCACTTACCGATGACGATCCTGGTCTGGCCGAATACCGCCTCCGGCGCTGCGTATTCCGGTTCCAGTTGTCGCCGCCAATCCATCACCAACCGGAGCATAGCATTGTGTCGTTGGCCGACCGGGATGTAGGAGTCGTACAGGCGTTTAATGCAGGGGCGCTGAGCAGTGACAATCTCCTCGGGGGGCCGGGTCCAGAAACCACTTGCTGGAGAATGCCGCACCACGGGCCGGATTAGGTGACCCAGCAACTCGCGAGGGAGGAACGCGGGCTCGACATCCCAAGGCGAAATCTCCCACTCGTAGACTGCGCCGGTCGGATGTATTGAAGGCGGGAGCACAACGCAACTGCCGCGGCCTCGTAGCTCAAGGCCGCTGGCGCTTTTGACTGTCCGCACTGGCTCGGGTGTGAAGAAGTAGTGGTGGCTGCCCCTGGCTGTCTTGACCGTAGGCGTCTCCGGTAGCTGGTAGCCCTCTAACGCTTTCGGATCATCCACATCGAGCACTACTTGCCGCCCGTTGAGCACTAGGCCGATGTTGGCCTGGCGGAACTGCTTCTCCCAGGTGGACAGCTCCGACTCATGGGGTGGCCGTCGGGGAAAGTGTTTCCACTTGACCAGAGGACGTTTCCCGCCCGCCTCAAACGGGATGACCGACCAGCCCAGATCGTGGACGTAGGAGCGAGCTTGTGAGATGGGCTTGACATTTGTTTCGTGGTCGGCTATACTAATTGTGTTCGCCTTCTCTCGGTGGGAAGTTGTGGGGTGTTGAGCGGTATTGAGCGCTTGAGTTGGTCAATCTCGGGCGCTCCGTCTTTTTGTGTACTGATTGTGAGTGTAGCACTTGCCACCGGTATTGTCAATACCTCACCCACTCAGGACTTCGGCCAGGGCCTGCCGCTGCTCTTTGGGAAGTTTCGCCAGGGCCTCTGCTAGCCGCTGCACCTCGTCAGCCTCCCCATTGCCCTGCACCTTATCACGGAGGCTCTTCGGACTGACATGCTTGTAGATCTGGGTAGTGCTGACATTCGAGTGGCCTAGCAGCTCCTGGACATCCCGGATCGTGAAGCCGGCGTCCAGCTTCTCCGTAGCGTAGCTGTGCCGGAGAACGTGCGGGCTAACCCTCGCCTTGTCCAGGCCCGCCTTCTCTGCACATCGGTCAACCATCTGGCCCAAGTAGCGCGTACTGATCGGGCCTCCCTGGAGTGTGACGAAGAACCGCCCGCCCGCTTTGGGCCGTGCCTCCTCCCATCGTTGCAGCCAGCTCATTGTCTCGTCGTCCACAGGCACCACCCGATCCTTGCCACCCTTCCCGTTGCGTATCTCCAGCTCTCCGGTTTTCCAGCGGATGTTACCGGGCTTCAGCTTCACCACCTCAGAGACGCGCAAGCCCGCCCGGTACATCACCTCTAAACAAACTCTGTTTC
>JALGTI010000028.1 GCA_029821455.1 Candidatus Zipacnadia bacterium
AGCCTCACCAATCTGGCGTATGGTCTCTTCGACCGGGCGTTCATCAGGCAGAAAGTTCGGCCGCACTTTCACACCCGGCGCACCGACATCTGCCGCGAGCTTTGTATACTCCTTAGTGCCCTCGATGTTCTGACGGAGTTCCTCAGGGTCTATGGCATGGTACTCAAACGCGCTGCCCAGGCCGGCCAGTTCGATTGAGGAATCCTCAAACATTGTGCGGACCTCGCCCCGCTGCTGGGCGCTCAGCTCGACCTCCACACCGTGGGCATGGGTAGTGCGCAGCTCAACACCCTCAAAGCCGTTTGCCTCGCACTTTGCGATAATGGTTGGCAAGTCCCAGTCTTGGGCTAGCTGATAGGTAACCAGTCCCAGTTTCATTGATACAACCATCCTTTCGTGTATCTGGCCTACCAGGTGCATAGTGCCTTACTGCTCCCACACGTGGCATATCAGTTCCAGCGCCCGCTGCTTCAGAAGTGGCTCGGCATCGCGTGAGAGGACACTGCACCAGTATGTGTAGCCGCCCAGGTCATACTGCTCGCGAGTGGTGGTGTAAACGATGTAACCGTTTATCCGGCCGAAGACGATGAGCCTGTTGCCTAGGCTTTGCGCTCTCAGCCACTGGCAGGTCTCCGTCAGCGTTTCGCCAGGCATCCCGGCCAGGATCACATCATTGATACGCAAGGCCTCGAGTTCCACGGTCATCTCGCCCCGCTGCAATTCCTCATCGGTCAGGCCACACTACACCTCTATCCTGATTGCCATCCCTGTTCCTTCAGCACCCTGACATCGCCGTCAGACGTGCTAACGATGATCTCCGCAACCCCATCGCCGTCAACGTCGGCAATAATCGGAGTGCTAACGGCCGCGTCGAACTCTTTCCGCCATTCAACCTTCCCCACGCCATCCGTCTCTCCCACGCATATCAAGTTGCCGTCAACAGAACCAAATAGGAACTCGTCCCTCCCATCGCCGTCAACATCACCTGCCACGACGGAAGTGGAGTGGGGCCGGATGCCAACGTTAACCGACCACCGCAGTGCTCCAGAACGTGTGTCAATACACTCAAACGACCCGTCATCGGTGAGAGCCCCCACGTCTAGCCTGCCCTGACCGGCCACATCGCCCACGGCCGGATAGCTCCGGTAATAGCGCCAGCCATTTCCTGGGCCATAGGCCCAAATGTCCTTGCCGAGTCGGTCCATCATCGCCATGCCATACATGCCCGGGCCACGCAGCACCCACGTCTCTCCGCCCGGTCCGAAGGGACCCACTATCGGCAGTGTGTACAGCTTGCCCTGAACAGTGGCAATGATTGATCCGGCCGAGTCGTAGATCCTCAGGACACCGTGGTCGTCGCTGATCACTTCGAATTGCCCGTCCCCATCCAGGTCTGCCGCAGCCGGCCACCGTGAATGCGCGCCACGCTTCTTGTCCACCCACACTAGGTTGCCACGTGCATCATAGGTCTCGAACGCGGTATCGTGCGGGCCACGCCTCAAGCAGACTAGCACCCGGAACTCGTCGTCACCGTAAGGGACCAATCCACGCCAATCAATGGGCTGAGGGACAGGTATCCTGACCGGCTCACTCGCTTGTGATATTGGCGCAGTGTACAGCAGTACGAGCGGCTGCCCCTCGTCGGACTGACTGATGACCGCAAGTCGTCCGGTTCCGCTTGCGTCAACATGCAGAACCGGCCGGCTTCCCTTCACGGACCACTGCCCCAGAAGCTCGCCATTGCTGCTGAAGTCCGGCGTCCCGCCGACTACTGCTCCACCAGAAATGTCTATGACCAGTTCGCGCCGGCCATCCACATCCCACACGCGCACCGTGGCGACGCGGCCACCGGTGACCAACTTATCGGACACGGGCGTCAACTGCTCGCCAAAGCGCTGGATACGTCCCAGACCGTCGGAGAGCAGCAGCGTGTCGTCGTGAAGGTGAACCTGCGTGAAGCCTGCTTGCGCAACCTCGCGGATGTCTATTGTCCCGCCAACCTTCGCGCCCCACAGGAAAGTACCCACCTCCTGCCCGTCTTCGAACTTCCGAACCAGAATGCCGCCTGTGCCATCAGCGGCTGTGACGAAGACGGGGTTGCTTCGCGTGGCACCAAACAGTCTGTCCGGGGGAAGGGAGGAGTTCGTGGAGGTGAAGATGGCCGCGTCATGAAGGGTCGAGACCGGCTGAAGAGTGCGGCCATCGAAGGCGACGAGCGTGGTCGTACGGGCAGGTCGTCGCTTGGCCTCGGTGCTGACGATGACCTCCGATACCCCATCACCGCTCAGGTCATAGCAGCCCCAGAAGTAGTAGCCTTCGAGCCGCCCCCTCTGTGCCTCGAAGCCCTGCAACGGGTCAACAATCAGCGTCTGCCACATGCCATTGTCCCAAAGTCCTACAACCAGTTCAATCTTGCCATTTCCCTGGAGGCCAGCTAGTGACGTTATCTGTGGACGGAGCTCCTTTACGTCCGTGGGCCAGTCTTTTTCGACGAAATGTGACCAGATCTTCTCCAGCTTCTGCCCGCCTACGTTGCGCGCAACCGCAATGTACTCCTCAACCTGACAGCATACCATGACGACTTCCGGTGCGCCATCGCCGTCCAAGTCAGCGGCCTGTAGCAGACCGTAGGGCCGCCCCCACACACTACCTTCGCCCGGAACGTCATAGTACACCTCGAACTTGATCTCGCCTGTATCTGTGTCAATGACCGCCTGGTAAACGCTGGGTATCTTGCCGTGGAGCACGATGTCTGGCTTGCCGTCAGCGTCCATGTCCTTGAGGACCGTGCCCGGCCCGTAACCGTTCCCATATTTGCCGGCGTAGCTCTTCTCCCACAATACCGTGGGGTTCTCACGATCGCCGGAGAAATCAAAGCAGTAGCCGTTTAGCGAATAGTTGGGGAAGCAGATGAAGCGTATTCCGGTGGGTGTGTGGTAGAAGATGGGTTGGTGGAGGAAGCTGTTGGGCGGTGATTGCCACGTCCACAGTGTCCGGCCCGTTGCCACATCTAGCAATACGGCCGTACGGAGATCGGTCCGTACGAGGGCTTCTTGCCCGCCGTCCCCGTCGAAGTCCCCCACGTGCAGGACCAAGCTGACACCCAGCTCATTGCGGCGCCATACGGTTTCCCCGCTCCAACGCCTGACCTCCAAGTTCGAACTTACCTGAATGAGAACCGCTTCGGAATTCTGAACGGTTACTTCCCGTGCGAACACAACCGCTCCACCGGTGGGGTAGCGCCACACCTCCTGTGGCGTCACCGTCATCCTCCCGGCGATATCGGCTCGCGCCTGGTTTCGAGGATCTTTGCGCGGAGTAAGCCACATGCCGCTGGCCTTTGCGTCTGGCCTTTGCACATTCTCACAAGTTCCGATTCCGGCAAGCGCCACCGGCATACAGCACAACGCAAGAAACTTACCCAGCCGTACCATGTTCATCCACTTGTTCCTCCTGATCGTATGATGACGCTGTACAACTGCTCACCTTCCCTGCATCCGCGCTCAAGCGGAGGTGGATATGGATGAGGTTTGACGCCAATTATACCCCCGCGCAGTAGTCGCAAGAATGCTTGGGACACCTTCTGTCTTCTTGTTTGTCTTCATTATTGGAAGCCACCGTCGCAACCATCATTGCACGACGGGCCGGTCAAAGTAGATCTTATCCTCGAAGGTCGGCAAGTCTGGCTTCCATCCGCCCACTAGCATTATATCAGGGTTTTGTCTGTATGGGCGGCCGTACTCGCCGAACGCCATCCCATTCCAGATTGTCACTGCCCCAGGCCCGGTATGTACTGCTCCCGCACCAGGTTGAACTCAGTGCCCAGGTCGGCTATCGCATGGGAGAATTCTGCATCCTTGGCACTGCCGATGGCTTCCTGGATTGCAGGGACCGAAACCTCTATCAGCTTCTCACACGGCTCGCCATCAAGAGCCAGCGCGCCAGGCGCGGAGTGCAGTTGCAGGTCCTGCGTCCAGATGTTGGCAACAGGAATACCTGTCGTCTCTGAGATGGCCTCACGCCACCTAGCAGAGCCGTTCGGCGGAACCGATAGGAGAAGTCGAAGGCGCTCAGCAGCACCTTCTTGTCGCCATCCTGCAAGTACAGAAAGCGGCTCTCCAGGTCCCCGACGAATGGGTACTCTGTCTCGAAGGTATCGTTTACTACGACTTTTCCGAATCCACAAACGGCCATTGGTCTGCCCTCTCTACGGTCTATACTATCCCCTTGGTGTGCATACTCTGACGTATCTGCGCCTCGTACTGCTCAATCTCCGGCAGTGGGAAGCAGATGAAGATGACCTTGGCCGGCTGTTTGGCACTGACCCTAGTCGGGCGGCCACGTAGGATGATGACAGTATCGCCGGGTTCTGCCACATACTCCTGCCCCTCACATTCCACCTCGAGCTTTCCCTCGATGACGATCATCATCTCGTCGAAGCTGCCGGTGCCGTCCAGGAACTCCGTGCCGTGGGCGCACTCCCAGTGGCCTACCACCAGCCCGCCTTCGGTATCCTTGTAGAAGTAATTCCAGCGCGATACTTCGAACCGCTCCTGCGGGTCAACGATATCCAACGGGGTCTGGGCCCACTTCTCGACAACCGGATGGTCAGAGCGACTTGTCATATCTGGCTAGCTCCTAGCTGGGGTCGTACCCTCGTCGCTAATCACTGAGAAACAGTTGGCAATGTGAGCAAGTACATCAGAGGGCCGTACGCGCCGGTGCTCAGCTCCAGGTTGGCAAACAGAGTGTTGACCGCCGCATCTACCGGGCCATATCCTGTTCCTATCGGCAGTTGACACAGCACCACCAGCCCCTCCCCAACCGCCTTAGCCGCCAGCAGCGACTGCCCTTCGAAGGGCAGACAACTCACTGAGTGCCCATCAGGCTCCGGGCTGAGATAGCAAGGCTGCAGGATGTTTACCCAGTTCTCCCCCTTGAGACTCAGCACCGCATCAACGCCTGGCAGCGGCTCCAGGCCCCAGGGCTTTTCAGGTCCGGCGAACGAGCCGAGACCATCAGCCAGAGCTGCCTTTCCCTCCAGCCGCGCGACAGGCACCTGGTCGTTGGGCTGTATGGAAACCTCAGCACCCAGCCACTCGCCGGGCAGTTCGCCGGCCTCCTGCCTCAGAACCAGCAAAGTGCCGCCCTCCTGGACGAATGTACGCATTTCTTCGGTTGCCACGATCTGCAGGGCGTCAGGGCAGTTGTCGCCGATGATGAACAGGTCACAGTCATCGAACACATCAGCGTTGATTGCGCGGGGCGCTGGCATTTGCAGCGCGTGTGGCAGGTCGGTCAGATGCTGGGCTGCCTCGTCCTTGCCCACGAACGCGATCCTGGGCTGCTCCGGTGGCTGGGTCAGCAGGCTGTCAGCATACTCTATGAGACTGTGCAGTATCAGCGTCGCTTCCGGCTCCGTTTCATACCGCTGGGTAAGCCCTAGATTGCAGAGTAGCGCCCGACCGCGCCGGCTGCGCAACTCCATCAGTGCCGCTGCTTGGGGCCCGCTTCGGACGATCGCCTTTGCCAGGTAGGCCGGGGGAAGCTCGTAGACAAAGTCAAACAGCACGCCCTCATCGTCGTGCCAGAACCCCAGCGGCTGATCCGGGACTAAGTCAGCCAGAACGGGACTGCCTGCTGCTCGCACCCAGCCCAGGGACCGCTCCAGGCGCTGCTGTGTACGCTGCTCCAGCACGATTGCCACTCCGCCAGCATGGATGAATTGATCGAACTTAGCGGCCACCTCATCCACCAGCGCAGGCTGCTCATCATTGCCCATCAGCCCATCCTTGCCGATGACTAGGATGCTAGGCTCCTGCGGGTCCAGGTCAGCCGCCGGTTCATACTCCAGGCCGGCCTCATCTAGTATCTGGGCCGTCTCGCCGGAAGGGTCGTGTAGGTACAGTCGGCTAACAGGCGGCTTGATCTCCGGAGCGGGGTAGATGTTAACAGGGATGGTTTCCTCGGAGATGACTTGCTCGTCCCGCACGGCCTTCGCCGTCAGCAGCATCGTGGTGGGCTCTTCTACGGTCGGCAGCTCGAAGGACACCCGCACTGGCGTAGTGCTGCCCTGAGGGAGCTTCATAAAGCCGCTATCCACCTCCCGCACCACGTCCCCATCTCGCAGCTCCCAGGAGACCTCGATGCCGGTGACATCGGCCATTGTATCATTACGCACCATCAATGTCTTCTCGACCGGCTGACCGGTCCAGTAGTTGCGTTCCAGCGAGCGGCTCCAGGTCAGCATCACAGGAGCATACGCCGCCTGTATTTGCTCGCCCAGAGCGCTGATTCGATAGGTGGGCAGGTCCGTGAGCCACGGGTTGAAGGTGCTCGCGTTCTCGTAGAGCTTTTGGGGCTTGGGGTATGCAGTGGCCATATCGCCCCACTCCAGCGGCGTCTCCAGGCTGCCATGGCCAGCCGGTATCGGCGGCAGGAAGATGCTCTGATACAGACCATCCAGGCACATCCCGGAAAGCCCATACGTGCGCCAGCCCTCCAGGAGCAGTCGCATCTGGCGCCCGTAAGCACGATAGCGCTCGTCCGCGCTCGTCGCCCAGGCGGTGTCACCCAGAATATCCTCGGAGCGCCCAGGGATATTGACCTGCGGTTCGCTGACTGCTATCTCACCCATAATGACCGGAAAGGCCCAACGCTGGTGGGAAAGGCGTGCCCATTCAATGGCGCGTGTCAGCGATGAGTTCCTTGTCAGGTTGTGAGCGTTGGCGATGGGCGCATAGCCGTATAGACTGCCGGCGCGGACAGCCTCAACTTCATACGACCAGTCACGTGAGATCTTCCCCGCCGGTGGAGAGGGGCGATCCGGATCACGCCAGCCATCGAACATAAAGGGTCGGGATGGGTCGAGGCGCTCCACGACTTCAGCGAGGACTATGCAGTCGTCGCGCGGCAAGCTGCCCTCGTTTGCTAGCGACCAGAGCAGCAGGCTGGGATGATTGCGGTCGCGCCTTATCCACTCCCCCAATTCGCCCAGCCAGTTGTCCAGCTTATCGCCGGGCTCCCAATAGCCATCAATGCCAGCAGCGATCACCGGGAAGCCCAATTCGTCAGCGGCGTCGAGAATAGCGCCATTGGTCCACAGCGCCGCGACCCGAGGACAGACGAAGTTCATCTCCTGGAGGGCCTCGATAGCCAGCTTGCAGTATTCCGGCCGCTGGTGAATCAGGTTCTGGCCGTTGAAACAGTGTAGCAGCGTATCTCCGCGCACCTGTAGCTTTTTGCCATTGAGGTAGATATCCCGGTCCTTGATGGAGACCTCGCGGAAGCCAAAGCACACCACCATGTCATCGAGCACCTGCTCCTGACCTGGTGGCCTCAGTGCCAGCTTGAGGTAGTATAAGTTCGGCTCGCCGATACCCCAGAGCTTGGCTTTGGGGAAATAATCGGATAGTTCTACTTGCGTGACTTGGCCGGGGCCGATGGTGAGCGTACGAGGATCAATTGCATGCTCTACGTCGCCATCACTGTCCAGCACTTCACCAGATAGGACGAGTGCTCTCTGCTCGTCGTCCATACTGCGCAGCGATACACTCGCCTCCAGGCGGCTCTGGGCCACCGAGGTGCGGACATAGACATCCTCAATGAACACCACGTCAGTAGCCTGTAGGTACACGTCCTGCCAGATGCCGGCCGGCACATAGTAGGCGGCAGTCACAGGCAGGCTGTCGGCCTGCATCCTGCCAAGGTCGCTACCCCCGCCTGTGGGCGCAAGCTGCGTGTATGTGGCCATAACATCCACCACATAGACCAGCAGCTCATTAGGCTGCCCGAACCTGGCCACTTCAGTGATGTCAAGCTCAAAGGGCCCGACAGCGCCAAGATGACCGCCGACCTCGGTGCCGTTGACATAGACTCTGGCAAAGCAGGCCACTGCGCCGAACTGCAGTGTCACCCGCTTGCCGCGCCAGTGCTGGGGTATGTCAAATGCACGGCGATACCAGACGCAGTGGGCATCGGCCCACTCTGCTGGGGACTCGAGCATCTCCGGAGTTGCTCCCGGCGGCCAGCGCCACATCCCCGGCACGCGAATTGGGTCCCACTTGGCCGCCTCGCCAGGCACAGGGGCCGTCAGCGGTACATCATTGCCTGGATAGCGGAAAAGCGCACTGGCATAGTTGGTCGGGGCAGTTGCAGGGATGGGGTTGGTGAACAGCTCGGGCAGCGGAGTCAGCTCCCACAGGCCATTGAGGCAGACGCGCTCCCGCACCTGTGGCTTGGGCACCTCCAGGGGCTGATTGAAAGCCGTCATATCGAGGGGCGCTGGCTCGTCCTGACCTGCACACGGCAGCGCTGCCAGCGCGAAGCATATCAATCCTATGAGTAATGGGCACCGCATTATCGTGGCCGCCTCCTTCGCCCTCGAATGCCATCAAGGGGGCGAGTTCACCGTCCTGTGGTCGTTCATTCCACGCGCCCTGGCCTTTGCCCTTCGCTGGCGGGGAAAGAAAGTGAGGATGGTAGAGGAAATGCCGCAGAGCCACTGACACGCCCGACAGGTACTGATACTCTATTGTGAGATTGTTGCAGAATCTGGTTGATAAATACAGGGCGGCAATAGTCTGGCCAAAGGTAATCAACGGAAGCCCGGAGAATGCCAGGCCAGTAGGGCAGTAAGTCACGAATCTGGTTTCACGAAACCCAACAGTGCTCCCTCTGCTTTCGCAGGAGTAGCTCTAGTAACAGTGTCAGGAGGGCAGTATGGAACCTGTAAAGCTCGGTGTTATTGGCTGGGGTGGACGGGCCCAGGGCCTCATCCGTGGTGTCTTGGCAAAGGGTGGCTCCCATCTTTTTGAAATGACAGCAGTATCTGACCTGTTTCAGAAGAAGCTGGATCTCGCCCATGACGAGTTCGGGATGGCGGAATCGGCGCTTTACCTTGACTATCACGGACTGCTTGAAGACTCCAACGTGGAAGCCGTGCTGGTGGAGACCGGCGCGCAGGTTATGGCTGCGATAAGCTGTGATGCTCTGAACGCAGGCAAGCATGTCTGTGTGGATGTGCCTATGGCCTTTACGCGACAGGAGGTCTGGGACCTGATCGTTACAGTCGAAAAGACGGGCTGTGCCTATTGTATGGGTGAGCAAGTGCGCTTCGCCAACTTTGTGAAGAAATGGAAGGAGCACATCGGGCGTGGCGATATCGGCGAGCCACTGTTCATTCAGGGAGAGTATATCCACCCGAGTGCTGCCCCCTATTTTGTGCACAAGGAAACCGGCGATCCGTATCCCGGTACTCTCGAAGAAGCGGCCCGCGACCCCAATTATCGCCCAACCTGGCGCAACAAGCTGACCGACCCCATCAAGTACATTCCCCACGAGACAAGCCCGCTGCTAAAGATTCTGGATGACCGTATCGCGCGCGTCTCCTGCTACACCTGCGACAAGCGGATGTATGGTGATGCAATCGCCAAGCAGGACCTGCAATGTGCGCTAATGCAGACGGATGAGGACCGCGTCGTGCGCATCATCAACAGTTTCACGGCCCCGCGCAAGGGCAATTATGCGCATCACTGGTATCACATTATGGGCACCGACGGCGTCCTGGAGTCGTCGCGTCCCTTGTGGGGAGATGATGCCTTCCAGAGAAAAGAGGAGCTGCTTTTGGACAGGGATGGCAACGCAAGGCACACGACCTATGGCTGGGCGCGTGAGGAGGATAATCCCTTCAAGGACTCCACCGGCGGCCACGCCGGCCTGGAGGCCTTTGTCTTTCAGCAGTTCTACGATGCAATACGCGGCGACGGCAACAACGAGCTGGACGTGTACACGATGGCCGAGGTAGTTCTGCCTGGCATCATTGCTGCGGAGTCGGCAGCGGCAGGTGGAGTTCAAATAGCAGTCCCCTCGGTACGCCCCAGCGCTGAGCGCCCCAAAGGGTCTTATCCCAAGTCATAGCAAACCCATTTTTCAGAGATCACCCCGGGGTCGCCCCCTTCGTAAAACTTGGAATCTCCCCTCGTGCCAGTGAAACACACGGGCCTTGCTACGTGGGCAGTGCGTACACCCGTCTCTCCCAGGGGATGAAGTCGTCCTCGATGGCTCTATCGCGGAGGCGCAGATTGCGACCCTCAAAGAGTACCTCGACCTCCCCCGCCGTGCCTACTCCGCCGTAGTAGCAACGGCTACGAAGGCCGGAAGCGGGCCATGCCCCGCGAAGGCAGGCATCCTTGCCTGTCGGTCTTCTGGTCACATGCTTGCATTTGCAAGGCTAGGCGGCCAGGGAACCTTACTGGTCAAAACCTCAGACTTATCCCACTGAACCAGTAGTCCCCCTCTTCCTGCAAGGAGAGGGGGTTAGGGGGTGAGGCCCAGTTCAAGCCCTGTCAGCGCTATTCCATACGCTTCCTGCTCGGCCGGGAAGTTGAAGCCAATCCGGTTCTTCTCTCCCGGTCGGTAACGATCATTGGGCCAGCCCCGGCGGTTCACAAACACCTTCAACTGAGGCGGATCGGCCACGAATACCGGCCTATCACCCTCCAGGCTGATCTCAAGCCGCGCCATCTTGCCAGCTAGCTCTGCTGCCACGGCCGGCTCCAGGTCAATTTCAGCCGCGTGCCCGGGCACAATTGTCAGCTCTTGCTTGCCCTCCGGCTTGGCGAGGGGATAGACCTCGACCTGCTGGGTGACGTTGCACTTGACTCTCAGCTTGCCTGCTTCCACCCAGGCCTCAACGGTCAGCTTATCCGGCACCGCCGGCGGCTGCTCAGGAGGCTGCTGGATGGCCACCTCGGCCTGCGGCGGCTCACCCAGTTCCTCGGCTGCCGGGACCTCGGTATCTCCCACCAGGGGCCTCTCTGCGGACAGCGGCCCCGGCTGCGGCACGCCCTCTACCACACTTATTGGCGTGGCCATCTGCAGCCTAATAAGATAGCCTGCCGCTGCGGCGATCGCCAGCAGAAGAAGAAATATAATACTTCCGCGATAAGGCCGACCAGGGCCTTGCCCCGGCCTTTGCGGCCCTGAATGGGTTCCGTGACCATTATCTTGCTGCATCGTGGGCAACATCTCCTGATACTACAGCAATACCTTCCTCACAACGCATCTCTCTTGCGCAGTTTGGTAGGGGCGCGATTTATCGCGCCCTATACGTTGTCATATCTCTGGGCGTAATTAATCACACCCCCACAGCAGTTCGTACGACAGGCATCCTTGCCTGTCGAAGCTGCTGCTATAATATCAACATACAATCCCCATAGCTATAGAACCGATAGCCCTCTGCGATAGCCTCCTGGTAGGCTGCCAGGATCAGCTCGCGGCCCGCAAACGCGCTGATCATCATCAGTAACGTGGAGCGCGGCAGGTGGAAGTTGGTCAGCAGCGCGTCCACTGCCTTGAAGCGGTACTCCGGGTAGATAAACAGGTCGGACCAGCCCTCCCCGGGGGCCACCGTGCCATTCTCGTCGGCCAACGTCTCCAGCGTCCGCACCACGGTTGTGCCGACTGCTATCACACGCTCAGCCTCGTTGATCGCGCCCGCCGCCTGTACCGTCACTTCGTACCATTCCGGGTGCATCTTGTGGTCGTCGACCTGCTGCACTTTGACGGGCTGAAAGGTCCCCAGGCCCACGTGCATCGTGATATTGACAATCTCGCCGGCGGCAGCTCGTACCTGGTCCAGCATCTGCTGATCGAAGTGCAGGCCAGCAGTGGGGGCTGCCACCGCACCATTATGCTGGGCATAGACCGTCTGGTACCGCTCTTGGTCAAGGCGTTCCTGTTCAGTATCAGCGGATTGGTGCCGTTTGATGTAGGGGGGTAGCGGCGTGAGGCCGATCTTGGCCAGCACATCCCGCAGGTCGCCTTCATACTCAAGCCCCACCTCTCGCAGGCCGGCCTTCCCCATCTTCAGGACACGTGCAGTCAGCAAGTCACCAACACTTACTTTGGCACCGGGCCGTAGCTTCCGGCCTGGCTGCCCTAGTGCCTCCCAGCGGTTGCCCTCAAGCTCCCGCAGCAGCAGCAGCTCCACCTGTCCGCCTGTCTCCAGGTGCCCCAGCAATCGCGCTGGCAGAACGCGCGTGTCATTGAGCACCAGGCAGTCGCCAGGCCGCAGGTAGTCAATCAGGTCACGGAAGCGCCGGTGCTGCCAGGTCTGCGAGCGGCGATCTAGCACCAGCATCCGCGAGGCCGCGCGGTCCCCGAGGGGCTGCTGGGCGATCAGCTCAGGCGGCAGGTCATAATCGAATAGCGTCACATCCATCTTGGGCTCAGAAGCCTATTTCGACATATCCAGGCCAGTTGCCTCTACAAACAGAGACGACCGGATTGCCTCCGGCCGTTTCAATAACTTCGTAGGACAGGCATCCTTGCCTGTCCGTAGAGTCAGGCTAGACGCCAGACCTGCAAATCTTCACGTGTGGCACAAGCATCGCGCTCGTGGCACCAGGGGGTAGCTTGGATAACGACAGACAACAACAGACAAAGGCAGAGGACGGCAGAGCCTACGGCACGGGCGGTTCGCGAACCGCCCCTACTTCGCATCTAACCGCTCCAACGACCGCACGCAGGATGCCTGCGCCACGCACGGCCCCTTTTTCCCCTCCCTTCAGGGAGGGGGCCAGGGGGTAGGTGTCGTACGACAGGCATCCTTGCCTGTCGAATCTCTGCGCATTCTAGCCCGGTGGCCAGGATAGAGGCCGACCACCCAGGACGTGGACATGTAGATGAGGCACGGACTCACCGGCCTCGGCCCCGGAGTTGATGACGATGCGATAGCCGCGTTCAGCAAGGCCATCCCGCACCGCTATCTCCCGGGCCACCATCAGGCAATG
The DNA here is from genome assembly GCA_029821455.1 of Candidatus Zipacnadia bacterium. Taxonomy (GTDB): domain Bacteria; phylum Armatimonadota; class Zipacnadia; order Zipacnadales; family Zipacnadaceae; genus JALGVG01. The sequence goes on from JALGTI010000028.1 coordinate 12,795, forward strand.
CCCCATCACAGCCTCATCCTTAGCCTCGGCTGCCTTGATGCCCGCGAAGTGCTTCCTGGGGATAACCAGCACGTGCGTGGGTGCCTGGGGATTAATATCTCTGAACGCCACCACCTCTTCATCCTCGTACACGATATCGGCGTCCATCTCTTTGTTGGCTATCCTACAGAAGATGCAGCCGCTTGCGGACATGTCGTCGCCCCCTATTCGGCTTTGAGGTGCAGGCCCCTGCGCTTGGCGATGCCCAGTTTATGCAATGCGTGTTCCGCAGCGGTGGCTACCATAGGACTGGGATCGCGCATCGCCTCCAGCAACGCCTCCTGAGCGGCTGGGTCAACTAGCTTGGACTGAGCCTCTACTGCCGCCCAGCGTACGTCTTCATCCGGGTCATCGAACAACTGGACCAGAGCGCTGGTGGCACGCTGGTCGCCCAGCTTCCCCAGCGCTTCGGCCACGTAGCGACGCACCTCAGGCGAAGGGTCGCCAATGGCCGCCATCAGCGCCGGGACGATGGAGCTGCCGCCAATCCAAGTCAACGCCTCGGCTGCATAGCGACGAACGCCTGCTGAGCTGTCATGCACCAAGGCCTCCTCCAGCTCGCTTTGCACCTGCTTGGCAGGCACGGTCACCAGGGCCGAGGCCGCTCGCCGTCTCACACTCGCGTCGGGGTCCTTGAGCGCCTCGGCCAGCGGCTTGGCACAAGCCTCATGGCCAAGATATCCTAGCCCCTGGGCGCACGCCTCCCGCACGTAGGGGTCAGGGTCATTGCGTAGGGCTTTTATCATCGGCTGGAGGCCCTTCAGATTGGCCGGGCGGCTCACGGGCTGCTCAGTCGTGGCGCGGGCCGCCTCAGCGAATTCCGCTTGCCTGGGGTTAGTGCCCGCACAGATGCAGGCCAGAGTTATGGCAGCAGCAGCGCGCGCCCGAGGGTTCTTCGACGATTCAAGGGTGCCAATGACCACCGGCAGGGCCTTAGCGCCGGACTGATGCAGCTTCATCGCTGCTTGGGCGCTGGCATCCCCCTTGGGATCGCCCAGAAAGCCAGTCAGCTCCACGAGGCCCTTGCCTCCCCCGCGATGGTACCAGGCCGTCAGCGCTCTGGTGGCGGCTGCCTTTATCTCTTGGTCAGATGACTTACTCAACACTTCCAGACGTTGCTTGGCCTCGATGTTGCCCACTGCGCCAGCCAACACCCCACAGGCCACCGCTACCACGCTGGGCACCTTGTCCTTGGAGACTTCAATGGCCACGTGTAAGGCGTCGTATGGATCGCCGCCCATGCTTTGAATGGCCATCGCCCGCAGGTCAGGGTTTGGATTGTTCATCGCGTTGTCGGCCAGGATTTCCCCTGCGCGAAGCTTGACGTCACCGGTGCTGATGGCATAGGCCTTCGATAGGACTTCCACTGCATTGCCGGCGGTGCCTAGGTCACCGCTTGCGAAGGCCTCAGCAGCCTGCTCAAGCTCCTCCATGGTCGCCTCCGCCGGCAGCTCGGGTGCTTGTGGCGGCTCGCCCTCGTGCCCCTCCTCGGCGTGCTCGTGGGCGTGTTCATGCACATGGCCGACCTCCACTTCACCACAGCCGGCAAGATATCCAACCAGCGCACACGCAGCTATAGCCGCTGCGATAAGCCACAGGTATGACCTCATCATCACAGGACTCTCCAGCCGCTGGCCCGCCAGTCAATTCATGTGCGGGCAGCAATGCGTTTGTTGATGGCTCTCCACACCCTACAAACGCCCACCCAGGCCGCTTGGGTTCCCGTCTGCCCGTCTGTCCCCTGTTTCTACCGATCTTCTGCCGCCAGACGCCGCAGCCGGTCCTGCGCCAGCCTCCCACGATATGATTTCCGGAACCTGGCACACTCCGTGTACGCCTCTATCGCGCCAGCCTTATCATTCAGTCTCTCAGCACACTGTGCTATCCCCCACCAGCCCGTTGTCGCTGCAATGAAGACAGTTTCAGCCGGATCAACCTCCGGCAGCCCGGCCAGCAGCTCCCGATACGCATCGGCGGCCGCCTGGTAGTCGGCCTTGCGCCAGTTTACATAGGCCCTGGCATGGGCAAGCTCGCGCCACAAGTGCTCTCCGGTTCCCTTGCCCTGCAGTTGCGCCTGAATGGCTGCCAGGGCCTCATCATACTGCCCGGCATTGGTCAGGGTGCGGGCCAGTTCGATGGTCAGGGAGGCATCATCCCCGCCCTGGCCGATACGCTCGCGCAGCCAGGCAATCGCCGCCTCAAAGCCGCCCCACGGCTCCACATGGATGTCTGCCTCTGTGAGGCCTGCTTGCTGGCAGGCCCATTGCATCTGGTGCATACCCGCGCCGGCCCCCAGATACCAGCCCCCGAGCGGCTCATACCAATTCAGATATGAATCCAACATCTGCAATCCATAGTTGAGTAGCTCAACATCGCCGGTCGCCTCGTATGCCTGCGCCGCCACTGATACGATTTCCCCCGGCGCCCAGTAGTAGATGCCAGCGCCTCCCTTGGCATAGGTAGACGCCAGCATCCCGCTTGGCTCACCGGTCTCTTCATAGAACCACTTGCACACGTGGGCGATGGCCGGGATGGCCGAATCATCCCCCGTCGCAGTCCAGTACAGATACAAGCCATCCACCAGGTGGCCGATCCCGAACATCCGCCCTGTGTAGGCGTCGTTGAGGGCAATCGGGCGCAGGTGCTGATACTGCTCACGCAGCTCCTGCCAGTGCTCAGGCTTGTCGGTCACCTGGGCGATGCGGGCCATCCAACCCAGGGGCAGGGATGAATTGCGCTCGGTCGTGCGCGGCTTGCCGGCTGTGATGCAATCGCCTACCTCCGTGAGCGCCTCGAGGGCCCGGCGGTCACCAGTCAGGCAGTAGTAGTCATACAGGCCTGCAATCCAGGGCTTGATGTATGGCGCGCGGGGGTCCCAGTGGTCGGCGGTGTACTCCGTGTGGTGCCAGCCCACCAGGTGGGCCGGATAGTGCATGATGTCAATATCCGCCCGATGCCGCGCCTGGGCCGAGGCGATGTCAAAGATGGTAGAATCGCCCGTGCGGAAGTAGAAGAGCAGCAGGTCATGGTCGGGGTGGTGATAGCCGTTCCCACCGGGGTCTCCATAGTGGAGAATGCCGGGGCTCTTGCCATTGGCCGCCCGGCGCAACCAGGTGTAGTAACTGTCCCCGGCTAGCTGCTCGTAGTTCGGCCAGTTCTCCTCATCTACCAGGCCGAACGGCGTTATCGCCCCCGATGCCAGCAGCTCTTCAGGTGGCAACGTCGCCCGCAATGGGTACAAGACTAGGTCTCGTCCTGAACCATCCCCGAAATCCAGCACAAGCTGGTGTGTTTCCCGACAGCCGAGGGTGAAGTGCCCGACCCTGAGCCAACCGTCAAGGGGATTCGTATAAGTCTCCTGGTGGAGCGTAACCTCTCGCGCCTTCACCGGGACATAATTCCGCGAACGGTATCCCTGATAAAGCACGTTGGCGCTAAAGAATTCCTTGTCTGCAATCCGGGGGGGCAGCCGCATTGTCAGAGGTATGCTTGTTACCTCCTTGATGCCGCGCTCTGGCCGCAGCACCTCGTTCTTGTAGGTCACATCCCCCGGGTCTGAGCAGTTGATGAAGGTCAGGTCAATGCGCACGTACTGCTCACCAGCATAGCAGTAGATGCGCGCGTAGTAGTCAATGTCCCCGTCCTGAATGGGCGTAGCGCGGCTAACCTTGACCACTGCTCTCAGCGGCCCGGCCTCCTCTATCTCAAACTTGCTTTCGACCGGGAAGATGGTCTGCTCCTGCGCACTAGCAGTCTTGAGGGAGAAGGTGATCTCGTCGCGTCCGAACGGCCAGACCGTCTCTCCATTCATTGTAAACTGGAAGCTGTCCCACAGCCCTGTCTGACCGTCCCTGAAGCGCAGTTCCAGGGGCCCCGTCCTGATGGCTGCCCGCCCAAGCTCTTGCACCACCTCAATGCGCTTGTAGTCGCCCGGCGCTGCCTGTCCAGTCGTAAGAATGTACTCAGACCTCCAGTCTTTGTGGAAGGTCAACAGTGCCCACTTGACCGACCCATCCGGCCAG
>JALGTI010000029.1 GCA_029821455.1 Candidatus Zipacnadia bacterium
AGAGTGACCGACGACTTCCTGCCAGACTGCGGCCAGAGGCGATACGCAATGCGGCTGACCACCTTGATCCCCTGGTTAGGCGTGTAGGCATTGGCAGTGCCACCATAATCTGCCGTGTTGATGAGGGTAAGCTCCAGGCGTACGTAAGGCTGGCCGGCGTAGGCGAAGACGCGGGCGATGAAATCTACCTGGCCCTCCAGGGCCTCTTTGTCCGCCCGCTGGCAGCGTATCACTGCCCGGTACGGGCCAGACTCCTCGACTCTAATCTCCACGTCCGCGCCATCGAGACCCGGATACGGATTGCCATCGCCATCCAGAATCAGCACGCTCTGGCGCTCGTCCCGCAGCATGGCGGTCTCAGGTTTCCCATCGCCGTTCTTATCTAGCCAGGCCTGATTGGGCAGTCGGAACCCCTGCCGGCGCAACTCCATCTTCAACGGGCCGGTGGTTATCGTCACAGCCTCGCTATCGTCCTCAACTTTCAGAGGGGTCTTTGGCACCGGACTGGCGCGCTTTCCCAAGTAGAGCCGCCGGGTCTGGTTCGCCTTGGCGGACATCGGGCACTGGATCAGCAGCCACCTGATGCTGCCGTCCTGATGCCAGCGGGCCAGGACGCTCCGCTGACTGGGAATGACCCTACCGCCACTGTCAACCAGGGCCACTTCATCCGCCTCCGTAGCATAGCCTCTGGGCAGCGGAATCCCGCAGCAGATCGGCTCATTGTGGCGGGCGATGCCTGCGTACTCCTTCAGGTCGAGCGGAATGCGGTCTCTCACCGTAGCACAGTTGGCGGTCATCGAAATCACTACGATCAGGGCAAGGATTACAAGGACTGAAGCTCTTGGCATACTAGGTCACCTCTTTCTCAGCGGTGAAAGGACTTGCTGTGCCTTCGTGGTGCACAGTCCACAGACCTTCATATATCGCCTGGCACAGAGGAATCCCCGGCGGAGTGTCTAATAGACATTGGGCCATGCGATTGTGAGCAGCATAGGTCGCACTGGCGACCTGGAGTCAGTATCATATTCAAGCAAGATTGCCAGGAGGATTGCGATGCCAAAGGTCACACTAATTGGAGCTGGTTCAGTAGGTTTCACACAGACGCTAGTTTCCGACGTACTCAGTTTCGAGGCCTTGAGGGACACAGAGTTTAGCCTTATGGACATTGATGCCGAGCGCCTCGACGTGGCATACCAATGGGCGAGCAAACTCAAGGAACAGGAGAATCTGCCCTTCACAGTCAGCCAGACACTAGATCGCAAGGAGGCGCTGGATGGCGCTGACTATGTGATTTGTACGATACTGGCCCATGGTCTTGAGCCATTCGAGAACGAGATCAACATTCCATACAAGTACGGTATCACCCAGAACGTCGGTGATACCCTCTGCGTCGGCGGCATCTTCCGGGCTTTGCGCACGATCCCCGTGATGCTGGACATCTGCAGGGATATGGAACAGATGTGCCCGGACGCCTGGATGCTCAACTACACCAACCCGATGTCAATGCTGACCTGGGCCTGCAATGTGGCAACCAGCATCAAGTTCCTGGGCTTGTGTCACGGGGTTCAGGGCACGGCCGGTGAGATGGCCAGCTTCATCGGCCTTGGGCGGGATGAGGTGCGCTATTGGACGGTTGGCATCAATCACCTCGCCTGGTTCCTGCGCTTTGAGAGCCTCGACGGTGAAGACCTCTACCCCCGCATCTGGGACAAGCTCGAAAAGGACGGGCCCCCGGAGGACGACAAGATCCGCTGGGACTTCGCCCGCCACATCGGCTACTTTATGACCGAAAGCAGCGGCCACTTCTCCGAGTATGTTCCCTACTACCGCAAGCGCCAGGATATTATGGAGCAACTGAGCGGCCCGGGCTTTGGCGGGGTACACGCTTACATCCTCGATCATTACCGAACCCACTGGAAGCCGCACGCCGAGCGCGCCTTCAAGCAGATTCGCGGGGAAGAGCCGATACCGTTTGGCGGGCGCAGCGTTGAATATGCCTCCAATATCATCAATTCACTGGAGACAGGCGAGCTGTTCCGACTCAATGCCAACGTGATGAATGATGGGCTTATCACCAACCTGCCCCAGGGCTCTTGCGTGGAGGTGCCGACCTTCGTGGACAACCTGGGCGCACATCCTTGCGCTGTGGGTGACCTGCCCCCCCAGTGCGCGGCCCTGGACATTTCCAACATCAACGTGCATACATTGGCGGTGCAGGCAGCGCTCGAAGGCGACCGCGAGAAGGCATTTCAGGCAGTGCTTGTAGATCCGTTGACTTCGGCGGTCTGCTCGCCTGGCGAGATTCGAGCAATGTTTGATGAACTGTTCGAGGCAAATCGCCAGTGGATGCCGCAATTCTAAGTGGCGGGGTAGCGCGGGCATCCTGGCCTTCGACAAGCTCAGGCCACGGTGAACCTGTCGAACCGGGCCTGCGCGCGGCCTTCGCGCAAGCTGGAAGCTTGCCCTACCAAAAGTAACCTGTGGACTCACATTCACGCAAAACTCACTAGAACTGCCGTTGCCACACGACTACTCCGGCGCGCCATTGGTTCCCGGATGGTTGATTCTCGTGGGGAAGGAGTTGGCGGTAGTCGAGGGCAGATTCGTCTGCCGAGTCGCACTCAGCGTTCCTCACCAGCATCCCGATAGCGACAAGTCCTGCTGTGGTGGCCATCAGGCTATTCGCCTTAGCTTCGCCACTGGCGACCTTTCCGCATGCGTACCCCAGGGCTGCTCCAGCCAGCGTATCAGATAGCCAATGCCGGTCGGACTGCACACGGGACAGGGCCACAAGCGTACCCACAGCGGCCAGTGGGACTGTGTACTTGCTCTTATGCCCCCACTGTGCATCCAGGATCGTCAGCGCCGCGACCGTACTGCTCGTGTGGCCCGATGGCCACGAGTGTTCGCTCCCATCGGGGCGCTGTCGCCGGACTGCTCGCTTTATTGCGTCGGTCAGCAACGCGTTGGTAACTAGTCCCTCACACATAGCACCACGAAGGTTCAACGGCCCGTCCGCATCATTCGCTATGAGGGCGACCGCCAGCAGCATGTGTCCTTCCGGCCCGCCTATGAGGTTACCCAATTCTTGGCCTGAGCCCAACGGCTTGCCGGTTACGAGCATCGCTTTGAAGTGCCGATCCACCTGCAGCACCAGCTCGGCGTCCACCAGGCTGCCCTTCGGGCTGCTCCGGTGCTCTTCAGGCCACTCATCAACCAATGGCTCGCCGCCGGCTGCAGCGGCTCCGATTAGTAGCCCTAGGACCAAGGTACTGAGCAAGCCGGCTTTCCTCAGTATCATCGTCCGTGGCACCGGCGTCTCGCCGGTCATTGAAGAAACCAGGGGGACACTTCCTCTCACCGCGCACCCGAATCCGGCAACGTTTGCCGCCATCAGAGCCGCGATTCCCAGATTCACATACTCTACATCGGATCCCCGAACGGGGCCACCAGGCCCTCCCTCACTCCCCCGGGTCAGCTCGATCCCCACCCAGAGCTTTTTGCACAGCGCCAAGCAACTGATCGGCTGCGAATGGCTTCTTCAGGAAGCTTCGCACCTTGACTTCAAGTTCCCTCTGGACAGCTTCGCCCATGAATTGGCCGGTGGTGAAAACCACTTTCGCTTGAGGATCAATCGCCAGAATCTCGTCTAACCACTTATCTCCGCTCATGCTGGGCAGTATCCAGTCCAGGATGATCACGTCAATCGAGTCGTGCTGGGCCCGGAATATCTCGATGCCCTCGCGCCCGTCCTCAGCCAGTAGAACACAGTAGCCAGCATCGTCGAGTACCCCACGGCAAGCGACAAGGATCCTTGCATCGTCATCTATTACCAGTACAGTCTCCCCTTGACAGGCTTCATTGTCGTTTTCGGTGCTTTCGGCCATGCTCAGACTCCCCTCTCCCCTGACGGAGGCCGCCGAGTATCTTGAGTTGCAATCGCCAGCTAAGCTTTCGCTCCGAGGGCCTACGCGCCAGCCTTGCCAAGGCTGCTGTGCTGGCCATACACCTTGAGCATTCTCATCCGCTGCCGTCAAGCTACCTGCCCCGGCCTGCGGCCCGGTGGCTGGAGATTCCATTCGTCGGTGGCGTACTTGCCGCGCCGCAGTTGTTCGGCTGCTTCCAGTTCCCCCTGGCTAAGTTGACCGGCTTCCAGGATGACCCCAAAGGCCTCGGCGAACCCGGCCGCGATAGCCGCCGCCACTTCCTTATATGACAACTCTCGCCCCAACAGCTCAGCGAGGCCGCCGGCCGCCGCCGCCACTTCTCTGACCGCACCGCTCTCTACCCTTGAGCGCATCACAGCCATCTGGTCGCTGATGCTGATGGTGATGGGCACCGACCCGTGCTGCAAGATAGCCCCGTTTCGCCGCATCTGCGCGCTGCCCACAATCTTGTGCCCTGCAGCCACCAAGTCTCCAGCCATGGCCCTGGCGAAGCAGTTGGCCACCAGGTCGCGGCCGGCGCCCCGCTCTTCGAGACCCGTTCGCCGGGCAGGCCCGGCCTCTATTCCCAACAGCCTCAGCCCCGCCTCCAGACCGCCACACAACTCCCGGTAGGAAGCCATGATACGATGGCCCGCCTTGAGCTCATCCTGCCTGATACAGATACTGTAGGTGACCTCATCATCATGTAGGATGGCGCGTCCGCCGGTTGGCCTGCGTACCAGCGCGAACCCGCACCGCTTTATCTCGGTCCGGTCAATCCCCTCCAGCCCCTGAAAATAGCCGAGGGAGACCGTGGCTGGGCGCCAGCCGTACAGGCGCAGAGTCGTCGGCGCACCCTCACAGGCGACGCTTCCTAGCAGCGACTCATCCAGCGCCATATTGTATGCGCCATCGCCATAGCCGCTGTCCAGCAGCCGCCACTTCAACATTCCTGTCACATCCAGACGGCGCCACTCCTTATGGAGTACCGCCGTAGATCACGTCGTAGGTCATCTAGGCTCCTACTCTAGAAGTCGTCGTCATCATCATCGAAATCATCTGTAAAGACCTCATCGAGGTCCTCGTCGTCGAACTCGTCTAGGTCCTCATCAATCTCCTCAATAGTCTCCACGTATTCCTCGTATTGCTCATAGGTCATCAGTGTATTGATGTCAAATCCCTCTTCCGCGTCAACAGCAATAAGCCAGCCGTCCCCGTAGGGATCATCCTTGACCGGTTCGGGCGTCTCCAACAGATCCTCGTTGAGGCGCAGGACTTCGCCGTTGAGCGGGGCCACCAGGTCCTCTACGACTCCGTTGCTGTGTTCAATGCTACCGAACGAATCGCCCCGCAGGATTGCTGAACCTTCATCCGGCAGGTCAATGGTCGTGATATCGCCAATCTGGTCAGCCAGGTACTGACTGATCCCGATGACGAATTCATCCCCTTCCTGTCGCGCCCACAGGTTCTTCTCATCGAAGCGGATGCCTTCATCCTGCTCCATTGGGTCGGTGCCTCCTCTGCGTACCGGGGTTAGCTTTCAACCGAGGCCTGGTAGTCCTCGTGATCGAGCAGCGCGTCGAAATCGCCGGCTTCCATTGGCCGCACCTTCAACAGCCAGCCCTCACCATAGGGGTCCTCACCTACAACCTCCGGCGTGTCGTAGGCGGCCTCATTGACCTCGGTGACCTCACCGCTCACCGGCGCTATGAGGTCGGCGATGGTTTTTGCTGACTCCACACTGCCCATTGCTAAGCCAGCCTCGATGGTGTCACCAACTGACGGCAGTTCAACAAAGAGTATGTCCCCCAGCTCATCAGCGGCATACTGACTGATGCCGACTACCACTTCATCATCGCCCTCAGAGACCCAACTGTGCTCGGGGTGGAATCTCACGGTTTCCGGATCCATTGCTTAAGCTCTCCTTCGTATAATGACCTCACATTCAACGGCGGCCTATATTGTATGCTATCGCGAAGGCTTGTCAAGCCCGATTTATGCCGTGCTCAGATTACAGTATCCGAGCGCTCCTCATCTTCGGGTAGTGTCTCAAACACAGCGGACATATCCCAGCCCTGGGCGATACGCCTCCGCCACATTACCGCGAAGATGATACAGCCAATCACCATGCAGGCCAGCCACAGGATGGCTGGGTTCTTGGCCAACTCAACAATGGCGCCCTGCAGTTCGCCCAGATAGTTCACAAGCTGCAGAGCCAACAGAACGCCCACGGTAAGCAATGATACCAAAGCCACCAACACCTGAGCGGTGCGGTCACGCAGGAAGCGCACCTTCGCGTACAGTGTGCGATTGCGATAGGGGAAGGTTATCACCCCGATTGCTACCAGGCAGTAGGTAGTGGTCAGCGCAATATTTATCACATCCACACCGGCAGCAAAGCTCCTGTCAGCGTAGCAAATGAGCACCACTACAGTCGCTACTGCAGCACTGATGGTCAGAGCATACTGAGGCGTACGAAATCTTGCTGAGACCGCAGCCAGGCCACGGGGGAAGATCCCATCGCGTGCCCAGGAGAAGAATAATCTGGACACGGCCATAAGCATCGGCGGAATGTCATTGGCTAGCGCGATGGCCGCCATCAGCGCCACAAACACAGCCAACCAAGCTGGTAATAGCACACCGATGAGGTGAGGCGCCGTGGTGCCTGCCTCCTCGACCGCGGTCAGATGGTACAGAAGCTGCCAGGGAGCCACCTTATAGACGGCATAAGAGAACAGGAGGTAGTAGCCAGTAATGATGGCAATCGCAATGACGAAGGCACGCGGCAGCGTGCGTACGGGGTCCCGAGCCTCGCCACCGGCCTGTGAGATGCTTGCAAACCCGATATACGCAAAGAACAGCACCGAAGCGGAGGCGAGCAGTTCCCGCCAGCCTCCCACCGGCACGCTCACGCTGCCGACTACTTGCTGAACGTTCTGACCATAGCGCGCCTCCCAGGCGCTTGCGAAAGTCTCGGGTGTATTGGCCAGGCCGGCGATGATTATACACACGCCCCCGGCCAGCATCAGAAACATCAGCGTCACTACAGTGGCACCGTATGTCCGCACACCCAGCACGTTAAGCAGCCAGAATACCCAGATCATAGCCAGCGGCAGCCACAGGTGCGCCTGCGGGGTTTTGAGAAGCTCAGACAACCCGGCCAAGTTGCTGTAGTCAGCCGCCGCCTGCAGCAGGTCAACATCCATATACGCGATGACCCCGACTGCCGCTGCCAGGCCGAACCACTTAGAGAAAGTAGCCAGGAATCCAACCAGGGGATGCAGTGCCCGAGACACGTAGATATATCCACCACCGGCCCGGGGCATCGCAGTAGCTAAGACGGCATAACACAGCGCCGTGGACACAGCCGGCACCGCACACAGTACATAGGCCAGCGGCACCATCCACGCAACCCCCACCACCCGCGCCTGGATACCGACGGTCAGGTTGTTTATCCCGCCGCCAATCACCGTGCAGACAGCCGTAGCGATCAGGGCCAGCAAACCCAGGTCCCTTTTCAGACCCCTGGGGCCGGGGACGACGCTCTCCTGTCCTTGGGCCTGCACAGACAACCCTCCCTGACTACGCCACTGCACTAGATGCTGGCGGTCGCCGCCCGTGCTATCTGTCTGATGTGTTCCGGCGTCGTCCCACAGCACCCGCCCACAATCCGTACGCCCAATTCCACCAACATGGCTGCCAGCATCCCCGATTCCTCAGGGGTGCCGTCAAATATCGTCTGCCCACCCACAAGTTTGGGTATCCCGGCGTTGGCCTGTGCCATCAGCGGCCGGTCGCTTATCTCGGCAATTTGCCTCATCGCCGTCAACAGGCCGTCCGGATGGCCGCAGTTCGCCCCGATTATCTCCACGCCCATCTCCATCATCGCACGTGCCACCGCAGCCCCATCCTGGCCCATCATATTGCGCCCATTCGGGTTAGAGAACGACATCGTGGTAGCGATCGGCATCTCACAGCCGGCCTGGCGCACCCCCTCCACCGCAGCCTCCAGTTCTTCGATTGCCTCAAACGTCTCCAGGAGCACGAAGTCCACCGGCTGGGCCAGCATCACCTCGAACTGCTGCCGATAGATAGCTACCGCGTCGGCATATCTGAGGCTACCCAGTGGCTCCAGCAGCCCTCCGGTCGGCCCGCCATTGGCCCCGACGAACGCATCCGGCCCCACGGCTTCCCTGCACAGCCGTACTGCCTCCACCTGTATCTGCACCGCACTGTCCGCCAGACCGGCCTGCTCCAGCATGCCCAGATTCGCCGCAAAGGTATTGGTCTGAAACACCTCAGCCCCTGCCTCCTGATAGGCACGATGTATCTCCTCCACCGCCCCTGGGTGGCTGAGGTTGGCCTCACCAGAGTTACGGTAGGTGACGCCTTTAGCCGTCAGCATCGAGCCCATCGCGCCCTCACACACCAGCACCCGCTGTTCCACTGCAGCCAGCAGATCGTTGGCCATCAAGTCACACTCCCACACGATTTAAGTCCATAGCCACTGCTATTATTAGACAAAAGCGGCAGCGCATGTCAATACGCTGCCTGAAAACTGGTGAATTCCTGCAGCGAGCAGTACCCTTACTTGACGCCAAGTTCCTTCACATTGAAGATGGCCTTCAGGTCATATCCGGCGGCGGCCAGGTTCTCCCGCGCTCCCTGCAGCCGGTCCACCATCGCAATGACCGCGATGACCTCCACGTCATGTTCGGCCTTGAGCGCCTCAATTGCCTTGAGTGTCGAGCCGCCGGTGGTCACCACATCCTCCAGCACTGCCACTCGTGCGCCTGGCTTCATCGGCCCGGCTACGCGGTCACCCATCCCCCGCTGTTTTTGCTCCTTGCGCACGATGAATGCCTCCAGCGGCCGTCCCTCGGCAAAGCTGATCGCGGCCACTGCTCCGGCAATGGGGTCAGCCCCGATCGCCATCCCGCCGACCGCATCCACCTCGAGGCCTTCTAGCTCGGCCAGGATCAAATGCGCCAGCAGGTATGCCCCCTCGCCGCACATCGTCACCTGTTTGCCATCAATGAAGTAGTTGCTGCGCTGGCCGGAGGCGAGTTTAAAGTCACCAAAACGCAGCGCCCGGCTTTTGATCAGTTCTGCCAGGCGCTGACGATATTCTTGGTAAGTTGCCTTGTCCACCCGTCATCTCAGTCCTTCAAGGTTTGATGACGTTTCTTCAGCCTTCCTCTTGCTCCGGCGTACGCGCCTCGATCATCTTCTGCACAAGCTCCGGAGTATCAGGGTTGGAGAGCATCTGATACAGCCTCTCCCAGGTGATAGGTTTCGGCCCGCCCGGCCTGCCTTCAGCCGGCTCCAGGATGCCCAGTTCGATGGCGACATCGGCGGCGAACTCGACTGCTCCCTGCTCCCAATCCTCGGCACCAATGGTCTTCATCTGCCGGGTTGCTCGCATCAAGTAGGCAATGATCTGGGGGTAGTCAGGGCTCTCCGGGTTGAAGTACTGGCTCGCAAGTTCATCACAGCGCCCCTGCAGCCTCTGCGTGAACATCGGCTCGACGACATAGCGCATGCTGTCAAGGAAATCGAGCACCGCCGCGACGGTGGCGGCCCGTTCCTTCTCCGCGGCAGCCCGCAAGGCCGGGTCCTGGCGCCCAAGCACTTCCGGAGGTTGCCGCCAGTCTATCAATTCAGCCTGGACTGGATACAGAATGTCCTCAAGCTCATCAATCACCTTTCCCATATCTGCCTTGGTGTCCAGTTCGATCTCCCGAAGCTGCTTGTTCAGTTCTACGACCTGGGCCAGCATCGCCGCATCCATTTCAGAGCCAATCAGCAAGGACGCCCGCAGTGTTGCCAGGTTAGGCCGCGCTTGAACCACCAGATTGTCCATCTTGGTGTGACCGGTTTGTGTCACATTCTGGCCCTGGCTAGCTAGTGGTAGCAGCAGCGCGAGTTGATTGAGATTTAGCTGTAAGCTGTTCAGCAGGGCTACCACATTGCTACGGGCAATGGCTTGCAGCAGCGTGTGCTGGGGCCAGGCGGCCGGCTGCTGGGTGAACTCAGCTCCCCGTAACTCCTGAAGCACCTGTGCTGAGCGCGGCGACTTGATGCACTCCATCAAAGCGTCGTAGGTTATCAACTGCTCGCCAAGCGGCAAAGGCAGGTTCAGGAACTGGGCGACCTGGTCAGCCAGGGTGGGGCGTTGCTGCGCATACTGCGGGTCCGACCAGGCCATCGTCGTATCCATCAGGTTCAGCACCGCCGCGACGACCGGCTCGAACTGTGGCGCATTAGGGGCACTTATCAAGGTGGCGATCTCCTGGGCCTTGTATCGGCGCACCACATTGTATTCGTCCGGCATCAACTCGCGCTGCGCATCCAGCTCCCAGACAATGAACTCAGCCACGCTGCTGGCACCCTGGAGCTGGCGCTGAGTTCGCATCCGCTGCTCATATTGAGCCGGGGTCTCGATCAATGCCAACTGCTCAGGGGTCAACATTGTGCCAATGCTCCCCACACAGGAGGTCACAGCCGTCTGAAGCTGGCTGTCGAGCTGCTGGGCCTGTGTCGCGGCCTGGTCTGCCGCTTGGCTGGCTCCCAGGGTGGGGGTACGGCCCGCTAGCCAGTCGTTGATGACACCCTCAATGGCGGCCTTATTCTGATCCCATAGCAGGTCCAGCGTAGCGACCGCTGAACCGTGCTGTTCTTGCACCGCCTCCAACAGGGGTATTATCTGCTCAAGCTGCTGGCTTGTCAGACCCAACCGGCGCACGATCAGCAAGGCGTTCACGTCCGCCCGTGCACGACGGGCTTGCTCAGCTACCGAAATGACTTGCGGCTGAGTGGTCTGCTCCCCCTGCCCCCAGGACGCGACCAGCACACCAAGTAGAATGATGGCGCCAAAAACCACCGCCCACTTTGTTGTCCTCTGCAACACCAGCACCTCCGGTATCGGTTGCTTGCTACCTCGCTGCGATGAAGTCTACCACAGCCCTCTGCAACGCGTCAACGCAAGTCTTTCCGTAGCGCAGGCGTCTCGCCTGCGGTCATTCTCGTGTACCACATCCCACTAGCCCCTCCTCCTTTGACGCTCTGACAGCACAAAAAGTGCCCTTGCCCTTCTCTGGTTACTGCAGTCCCTAGCAGACTGACCTGCTGATTCCCTATCAGACACGAAGGAGTTGAGCCTAGCACAGCGAATAGCCGCCCAGCCGCGCAAAGAAACACCATGCTATCCAGCCACGGGAGTGTGCATTAGATGGAAGACCTGTCCCTGGACTTGTGGTGCAGATTGGACGGGCCATTCGGCACTACCCACGCTGTGCACTATTGCCCGCTGCTTCTCCACGCGCACGCGGTTGACTGGAGCAACGTACGCATCCTACGCGATAAGGAGCCGCTGGATACCGTCGCTGACCTGGCTGAGATCACTGGCCCTGACCAGGCGGTCATCTTCCCCGCCGGCCCCCGACTCTTCGTCTCCGGTTACGATAGGCAAGCTACTTATGAGATGCGATATGACAAGTTCACCAGTCCGTCTGCTCCGCCGCAGGCGCTTCCAATTCGTGACGGTACTTGCCAACACCGTGCGGTCCCCTTCAGTGTGCAAGAGGGCACGGGGGGGCCGCGCGAGGGCGAGATTGTGACCTTCGGCTTCCCCTGCAAGATCGGGGAACTGGTCAGCGCAGACAATGTCCGCGTTCTCAACCAAGCGCGCCGAGAGGTTACCTGTCAGGCTTCGGTCACCGCGCGCTGGCCGGATGGGTCAGTCCGCTGGCTGCTGGTAGGCATACCCGTCAGTGTTGCCGCCAATTCGACGGCGGAGTTCACCCTCGAGTACGGCACCGAGGTGCAGCGGGCCGTGCCGGCCGAGGCTCTCAGTGTGCAGGAAGAGGGCGATGACATCTTCCTGGAGACCGGGCCGGCCCGCGCACGCATCAGCAAGACCGCGTTCCGCACGCTCAGCCAGGTATGGATTGCTGGGCAGGAAGTGGTCAGCGAGGGCGAGCGTCACGGCCTGCTGGTAACCGAGCCTGGCGGGAAGACATTCGCCGCGCATTTGAGGCCGCCGGAGCGCATCGTCATCGAGGAGGCCGGCCCGCTGCGCGCAGTGGTGATGGCCGAGGGCTGGCACGTAGCCGACGATGGCGCACGGCTACTTAAGTATATCTGTCGCATCGAGGCCTACGCCGGGCGTACAGACTTCAAGGTCCGTTACACATTCGTGAACAAGCAGCCCGACTGCGAGACCTGCATCATTGCCGCGAGCGACCAGCCCGACCACACCTTCGAAGTCCAGTACCGCCCGGTCACTAGCATCGCCCTGGCCATGTCGCTGTCGCAGCGAGCACAAAGCTACGCCACTGCTGTCAGCGGCGAGGAGATAATGACCGGCGCTCTTGACCGCCCGGTTAGCCTCAGTCAAACCGACCGCGAGCACTGTCGGATTATCGCCGGTGAATCAGATACAGAACAAGCCGGCCAACTGGAGAACTGGTTGGCTGTTGGCGGGCTGACGGTGGCGGTCCAGCATCTGTGGCAGCTTTTCCCCAAGCGCCTCAGCGCCGCCGCTGAGGCTGTTGAGGTTGTGCTGGTGCCGGCTTCTGATGAACAGCCCTTCAGAGCCTATCGCGGAATGGCCAAGCGCCACGACATAATGCTCCGCTTCCACAGCAACGATGACGCCGAGCAGGCCCGGCAGGCCGCGCGAGCCTTTGAGTATCCACTGACTGCCATCGTGCCCTCTCAGTGGTATGACGAGACCGGTGCAATGGGTCGGGTAGGCAGCCGGGACCTGCGCAGGTTCCTTAAGTATGACCGCGATTGTGACCTCGGCAGGCAACTACGCCAGAAGGACCGGCGTCACTTCTATGCCGATCAGGAGTATGGGATGCTGAACTACGGAGACTGGTTCGGCGGCGCGTTAGGTGGCGACAATCCACTCCGTGACAAGGCCGGCAACTCTTACGGCTGCCAGGAGTACGACCTGGTACAGGCCTTCTGCCAGGCGTTCATCCGGGGCGGCAATCCGGATGACCTTCGTGAGGCCGCCATTGCTGACGCGCACCGCATAGATGTTGATACGCGCCACGACCATCAGGACCCGGCTCTCATCGGCGCTCAGTCCACCCACAACGGCCCCGAACATGTCACTGCACACGATTACTGCTCTCACTCGTGGGCGACAGGTCTGCTCAACTACTACTACTTGACTGGCGACAAACGCAGCCTGGAGGCCGCGCTGCTCAATGGCGAGGCGCGGCTACGCAATATGGACCTCGACTTCATCCGTGCCCAGAACGCCGAGCGCACGGTCGGCTGGCCCATCATCGAAGCGGCAGCGTTGTACGCCTATGAGTGGGACGCCCGCTACCTTGAGCACATGGCTGCCTTCAAGGATGCTATTCTTCAGAACCAGAAATACGGCAACTTCCCCTTCTACCATCTCAAGCGCAACATTGATGAGCCACAGGGCTTCATGAACTACATTGTGTACGAGGGGCTGGTCTTCTACTACCGGGCCACACGCGACCCTCGCGTAGCTGAGGCCATCGTCCAGGCCGCTGAACGCATCCGTGAAGAGCTGCCGGTGAGCAACCGCGAATGCATAGCCTATGCCCTGGACACACTTGGCTGCGGGTTCCAGATCTCCGGAGACTACGGTCTCTTGCACAAGGCCATTGCCCTGTACAAGACCCGGCGCTTCCACGGCGGCTGGGGCAAGGGCCTGGCCCAGGGCCGCAAAGGCGCACCGGAGTTCCTCTCCGTCCTGGAGCACAGTGGCCCGCTCTACTTCTGGGTGCAAACTGAGCACGTTCAGCTTGACGGCCAGCTCCCCTTTGACGTTCAAGTCCAGGTGACCAGCCTCAGTGAAGAGCCGCTGCTGGTCAAGCTGCGCTGGTCTGACCTCCCCTCGCATATTCAGCTCGAGCCCGAGGCCTACGAGTTTGAGCTAACTCCCGAGCATCCTGTCGAGCTGTCTTTCACCCTCACCGGCCCCAATGACGCGGTAGAGGCAGGAGAGCAGTGGGCTGCGGTGGTCATTGAGTACCCTGACGGCTCGCAGCGCTGGGAACTGCCGGTCGCATGGCAGGCGGCCAGTGAGCAGATTGAGCTAGAACTGGACAAGCCAGCCCTGGGCTTCCGCCGCGCGCCCAAGCTGGTCAAAGCGGGCCTGCATCACTGGTCGGGCCGCGACCGTTGGATTGTCGTTGAGGAGCCGCCGAGCCACGAGGATTTCTACTTCCGGGTCGAGCAACCCGGGGAGTATGCCTTTGCAGTGGTGATGCTTGACGACGCTCTGGATCAGCAAAGCCATTTCATCCAGGTAGATGACCAGCCGGTGCCGGGCCAGCGGCTGGCGGAGGCTGCCGCCAACTGGGACGACTATCCACTCTACGCGGAGGGCATAATGGCCGGCCCTCAGACCCACCTGGACCCAGGCTATCACAAACTCAGGATCCAGCGCTACGCCTCGATGAACCGGCCCGGCTCGATGATCTATCGGAGCATACTTATCGGCCCGGTGCGCAACAATCTGGCCACATTCGTCTACCCATCACGTCTGACCCTGGGGGCAGGCCAGCAGACTGAAGTCCGGGTCGCTGTAGCCAACTTCGGTGACGAAGAGGTGCCAATAACCATCGCTCCATCGCCAGGGCCGTGCGATGCGTGGATGCAGATCGCCGCCGAACCGGTTTCAATCCCATCCAGTGCTGTGCGCGAACTGCGCCTGGCGCTGAATGTCCCGGATACAGCCGGTACGGAGACATACACGGCACACCTGGAGATACACACACCGCACGCGGCACTTTGCCGCTCGTTGGCAATCCATACCATCGAGGCTCGCGACCTGATCGAGATCCAGGCCGAGCATGCCGAGACCGTGCGCTACGGCTCACATCCCGTCGTCTGCGAGGATACTGAAAGCGGCTATGCCCTCATCGCCCAGTACCCCAGCGGGCGCTGGTTCAGCGAGCCCGGCTGCCCTACTCTCTACTTCCCAGGCCACCGCTGGTTCTTTGAGATTGGCAGGGAGAGCGAGTACACGGTCTGGACGCGAGTGTTATGGTCAAAAAGCCCCTGGGACGGTCAGCCGGAGTTCTTTGCCAATCGCTACACCGCGTGGCTGAACTTCGATGACGGGGAGGATGTTGAGTTTCACGGCGAGGAACTGCTCGGCAACTGGACCTGGATGCGCGGCCCCAGGGAAAAGCTAGGCGTCGGGGAGCACTTCGTTCAGTGGACTAACGGCTGGGTAAACGTGCTCATAGATAAGATTGTTGTGACTGCTAATCCGGATTTTCAGCCTGCCGAGGCTGAGGGCTAGCCGTCTGCCGGGCATGCAGCAGCCAATTCAGCAGCGCGAACACACTCAACGCTCCGGCGGCAGACCCAGCCACCATTGGCCCCCAGGCCTTATAGAGAGTTACACACCCTAGCACAAGGACTACAACCGACACCAGGCTCTTGAGGTTCAGCTTGACATCCAGGGCTTTGGTTGTCAGTGCGGTCAGTGGGGTCGAGAGCACTGCGCCAATGACCAGAGGCAGCGCCAGACGCCAGTCTATCAGTCCGCTCCCTTTCAATCCCGCCCAATATGCAATGACGCCGACCAGACACACCAGACCTTCGGACAGTGAGGTCACAGCTATTGCGGTGGCAGCACGGACTCCCGTCAAGATCTGCCCACCTGTAACGATCGGGCCGTAACCCCCGCCACTCATTCCCTTATTGAACGCGCTAACCAGACCGACGCCCATCACACCCCACCACGAGAAGCGGTGCTGCTTGTTACGCCTCAGCCACATTACCAAGCCCATACAGATGACCATTATCGCAATATACGTGTTGAGGAATTGCTTGGACACACGTACCGCAATCACAGCGGCGACAATCACGCCGACTATACCTGTGGTTGCGAGAATTGCCATTACCTTGCTGTCGCGGTTGCCCAGTTTTGCATCAAATCTGGCATTGCCGACGGCGTGGTGGAATCCACCCGCCATAGTGCCGGTAACAAACTCAGACAGCAATACACAAGGCACAACTTGAAGCGGTTGAAAGCCCATGAGTAGCAGTAGCGGCGTGAGAGCTGTCCCATAGCCCATTCCCAGCGAGGAGTCGACGAATTCGCAGGCAAACGCCATTGCTGCTATCAGAATCGCAGTCTGTATGTTCGGCTCAAGCAGACTATAAAGATAGCACATTCCTAGAGGGGTGTCAAAGGAGTGTTATAAGAGCTTAGCAACATGAGCCAGTGGCGCAGGCGTCCCGCCTGCGGTTGTTCCGTACGACAGACCTTCGCCCGCCGTGCCTACTCCGCCATAGTAGCAACGGCTACGAAGGCCGGAAGCAGGCTAGGGACTCCGCT
>JALGTI010000339.1 GCA_029821455.1 Candidatus Zipacnadia bacterium
GTTGTGCTGTAGCGATAGTCAGCGCCCAGCAGCTCCAGAGCAGTGGCGGTTATCACCAACTTAACATTGGAAGCCGGCACGAGCGCCCTTTCCGCATTGACCGAATACAGCATTTTGCCGCTGGGCCATTCAAGCACCTCGGCACCGACGACAGCGTGCCGCAGGCTGGGATGCCGGAAAACGACGGCCAGCTCCTCGTCCAGCGAACGGTCCGCCAGCGCTGCCCCGCATACAGCAATAAGTACGGCAGCCAGGGGCAGATTCAGCAGTCGTCTGGGATACATTGGCGTTCTGGCTATCGGTGTAAGAGTTGGCAATCAGAGATGACATAGTATTGAACATCCCGGCCCTGTCACCTGCTTGTGCCCGAACGAATTGAGCCGGCCAGTCCAGGCCACCTTGGGCCACAAAACAAGGAGAGTGGGCAGGCGGACGCGAATAATCTGGCAGCGGTCGTATACTCCCTGGCATAACAGGTGATAGCAATGAGCAAGACCGTGACTTCAAGTGCCACGACGCGCTACTTCTATCCGTGGCCCATCTCGCTGGTGAGCACCGTTGACGAGGACGGCAAGCCGAACATCATCACCATCGCGGCCTCCTCCATCTGCTCATCGAGCCCGCCCAGCGTTGGAGTGGCTATTGGGACGGCACAGTACTCGCTGACCCTTATCGAGAGAACGGGTGACTTCGGCGTCAATCTGCCCAGAGCTGGACAGGTCTCCGAGGTGGACTACTGCGGCTCCCATTCAGGTCGCACGGTGGATAAGTTCCAGGCCGTCGAATGGACGCCGCAACCTTCAACCATTATTACCTCACCGCTCATTGAAGAGTGCCCGGTCAGTATGGAATGCAAGGTGGTTCAGAAGGTGCCTCTGGGCAGCCATACGTGGGTCATTGGCGAGATCGTCGCGGTCCACATCGAGGAGGAACTGCTTGGCCCTGGCGGTACGTTGGATATTCCAGCCGCTGAGCCGTTGCTGGCTTTCTGGGGCGAGTATTACGGCTTGGGCGAGAAGATAGCCGACTGGCACCACAGCCGTACACAAACGTGACGAGCTCTGGAATTCGTGACCTGATATGGCGATAACACTGCTACGTGCCGGTCCTGGCGCCGGCAAGACCACCGCCCTGGTGCAGCGGGCCGCTCAGGCCATTGACCAGCAGGGCATCCCCTGCCGGCAGGTGCTGTTTGTTGTGCACGACAGCCTGGCAGCCCGGCGGGTGCGGATAGCCCTCGATGCTGCGCTTGGCAGGCCCCTACCGATTATGGTGGTCACCTACGAGGGGCTGGCCCTCCGCATCCTGGAGGAAAGCCGTGGATATGGCCAGCGGGCGCTGCTGGATCCCGTGGCCGAGCGCCTGGCGGTGGCCGAGGCCATTGCCTGGACTCACGGCTCTGCCCGGCGCCTACGCGAACGGGAAACGAAGGCTCCTAGCGATGACCTCCTGCGGAATAGCTCGCAGTTCCGCGACGACATCGCGGATTTCATCGCCGAGTTGAAGCGCTGCAAGCTGGACACAACCACCTTTCGCCATCACATCATCCCCGGTCTGCCTCAGCAGGACGAGCTACTCGACATTGCCGACATCTACGAAGCCTACCAGAAGCGCCTGGAGAGCAGCGAGATGTTTGACTATCGCGGCGTCATCTGGTTGGCTCTGCTAGCCTTGCAGGGCGAGGCTGCTCTGGTTGAAAGCTTGCGGAGCCGCTGGCCACTGATCCTTGCCGACGACCTACAGGATGCCACGGCCTTGGAGCTCGAACTGCTGACCGCCCTGCTTTCGGAGCAGTCTGAACTGGTGGGGGCTTATGAGCCCGCCCAGTGCATCTATCGCTTCAGGGGCGCTGTGCAAAACCCTGTTACATTACTAGAAGCTCTTGCCGTAGGTCATGAGGTCAGGTGCCAGACAGTCTCCTCGTCTATTCACAATTCGGACACTACTGTGTCACAAGTGGCAACGGTAGCGGAACGATTCGCTAGAGTCGCGGAACTCGATAGCGCATCAGTAACCACGGTAGAGGGGGAAGTTGAACTTCAGATACATCGTACGCTACAGGACGAACTGCTGGCGGTGGGCGATGAGATTATCGCCAGCCTTGAGGTAGGGCAGTCCCCGACGGGGATAGCTGTGATAGCTCGGGGCCATCGTGAGGTGGCGGCCGCCGAGCAGTCGCTGTTGGCCCGGCGCATTCCCGTAGCCGGGTCGCAGCCGCGGCTGGGACGCTGGGCGGCCAGCGAGTTGCTGCAGGATATTCTAACCGTGCACCAATATATGCAGGATCGCCAGAGGCTGATTGAGCTTGCTGTCCTACATCATCGCCGCGTGCAGGCCAATGCTGCCGCTGCACGTATAGTGACTTTCGGGGCAGCCCCTGCAGGACGGAGCGTTGCGATTGCGCAGTGCATTCACCAAGCTGACCGCAAGGGGAAGTTCGTCCTGGACGAGGGGATTGGCAACATCGTCGGCGCAGATGACAGTGACTTCGCCTGGCTGCGCGAGGCCTTGACCGAGGCAGATGCCGACAATGTGGTGGAGCTGCTCAGGCGCACAGTGCAGCAAGCCGGATTTGCGCGGCGGATGTCCCCGTCGGATGCCGACCGAGTGATGGTAGCCTGCCTGGCTCTACTGGAAAAACTCCAAGAGGCCGATGGCGCCCTGCGGCGGGTGGCTGACCGCGGCCTGTCTCCAGCAGATACGCACGCGGCGGTGCAGATGCTGCCGGAGCCGGAAGCGACTGAAGACGGCGTGGCGATACTTACGGCTCACGACGCGCGGGGCCGACACTTCGAGCAGGTTTTTGTCATCGCAGTTAATGAAGACATCTTTCCTGCCCCACCTGTAATCTCACGTCTCCTGAATCGCAATACCATTGGTCAGCTACGACAGCGTGTAGCGGAGCACCTGGGTCCTGATACGCAATCCCTCACCTTTGCGGGCTTTGGTGAGCAGCCGAACGAAGCTCTCGCGGAGGAGCAGCGCATCTTCTACCTGTGCCTGACCCGGGCCACCCGGCGGCTCGTTATAAGCTGTCACCTGGAGCAGGACGGCAGTCAGGCAGCGCCATCCGAGTTCTTCCTGGAGCTTGTGCCGGACACAGTGCGTCATCAGATTGCCTTGGCTGCCACACAAGCGGAGGCGAGGCTCGCATGCCCGCTGGCCGGCGATGCACCGGCGGCCTCGGATCATACTTGCACTTATGCACTTATGCGCAGTGCCCTGTGACATACTGCCCCCTGCGGGACAAGCGGTTACCTCACCCGGTGCAAGAACACCACCACGCCGTTCCGCGACAGACTGACGACCGACCGGTGTTAGCGGGCTTTGAAGATGAATTCGCTCTCAGTGCCAGCGCTCTGCGCGAATACCAGAGGTGCCCCCGCCGCTTCTTCCTGGGCAAGCTCCTGCGGATTGAGGAGCTCGAGGGCGATCAGGAGCTCGAGGGCGATCAGCTACTATACGGGTCGGCTGTGCATGACTTTCTGAAGGCTCTCTATGAGCTTCCGCCCCCAGAACGCAAAGCTAGGGCCTCAAAGCTCCTGGAAGAGCCCCTGACGCAACATAAGCACGAGTTCTCGTCGGAAACTGCGTTCACGATATACTTGCGGAAAGCTCGCACGGCGCTGGATGACTTCGCGGGCACCGCTGAGTTCCTCGACGAGGCAATCGCCCTCGAAGAGTCGTTCTGTATCGAACTGGCGGATGAAACCGGCACACCGCATCGCTTCATCGGCCGGATAGACGCGGTGTTGGCGGCTGCCGATGGCCCTGTCGTAGTAGACCACAAGTCCGGCAAGTTGACCGGCCTGGCCAACTCGAGGGCCGTTCTGCGGCAATTCGTTGCGCGTGAAGAGAAGGACCTGGCCGACAAGGATCGTCGCCACTGGCCCCGCGAGCCAGGTAAGCCAGACTACCAACTGCCCGCTCGCCTGGGAGCAACTACACCCCAGCCAGCGGGTAGCCGCCGTGGCATATCAGCGTTTCTTTGCCGGTGCAACAGAACACTGCAAGCGTATCATCGTGCGTCTGACAGATACCCAGCCAGAAGATGCTGAGACTATCAGCCGCGCAGAACTGCGACAACTCGCCGCTGGCCTGGGCGAAGTGGCCAGAGCGATAAAGAGCTGCAAACAGTTTGCCGGGTTGCCCCCCAAGGAGGGTTGCAGCGCCCGGTTTAGCGGTTGTCCATTCGCCTTGTACTGTGAAGAGTTCGAATTCTGATGATCTACAAGGTCGTTGCCGGAGCCGGCACTGGTAAGACTTTCGCTCTGGCTCACCGCTTCGTGTGGCTCGTGACGGCCAAGGACATGCGCCCGGACCGCATCCTCACCCTCACCTTCACCGACGCAGCCGCCGCTGAAATGAGGGCGCGCATCAAGGCGCTCTTGCGCGGGAACGGGCACAGTTTCACAGGCGAACTGTGGGTACAGACATTTCACAGCTTCGCGGTACGCATTATCCGCGACTATAGCTACGAAGCCGGGTTGCCGCCTGACCTCGAGATCCTGAGCGAAACTCGTCAGCATCTGGAGATCCAGAGATTGCTCGATGGGCTACTGGCCGGCGACTTTGCTGTCCAGTTGGCCCTGAGACCTGAAGAATTAGCCAGGCTCGGACTGGCAGACACCGAAAGCCTGGCACGAACAGTATCCGGATTGATCAGCCGCGCCAAGTGCTACGGCCTCAGCCCCCAGCAGTTCAGAGACGACGCGCTAGGCCGCTGCGACGCTTTCTATGAAGCGTTGCTGGAGCCCGAACAGGCGTGGGCACTGGAAGACCCGGTGGAGATACCCTTCCAACTCCGTGCGCGCCTTGCCAGCAAGCTACAAGATAATGCCATCGCTGACGCTGACCTCAGCGATACCTCTTCACACCGCGATGTTCGCAAGCTCTATTATTCAAGTCTGAGACCACTAGAACGCCGGCGAGATGCTGCTGAAATGTTCGAGCGACAGCACCTTGCCGAGCGGGGTATTATCGAGGTGGCCGCCAGCGTCTATGGCTTATATCAGGAGCGACTGGCAGCGGCGGGAGCTCTAGATTTCGACGATCAGATTCTGAGGGCCAGAGAACTGCTGCAAGAAGGCAACCCACCGCGCGGACGGGAGCTGGCCGACTACTTCGACTACATCCTGGTGGACGAGTTCCAGGACACCTCGCCGGCGCAGATGCAGCTTCTGCAGGCCGTCGCGCGCGCGCCGCAACTCCCGCCAAACCAGCCGGTCGGCAAGCCATACCACCCTCGACTAATGATCGTCGGAGATAAGAAGCAGTCCATTTACGGGTGGCGCAATGCAAGCCCGGAGAATATGGACAGGCTGCTACCCTTCGGCCCCGGCGAACAGATCAATGGCGTGGATGTCTGGTGGGGTCTGACGGAGAACTGGCGGTCCGACCAGAAGATAATTGACTGTGCCAATGAAGCCGCCCAGCGGGCCGAGCCGGATGATCCGGAGCTTGTGCCGACGCGCGATAACCACGGGCATGTTTTCAAAGCGCAGCCATTTGTTCCAGCAGAGGACGAGGGCGTGCGTCACAGCCGTCGTCGCGAGGCGGCATACATCGCCGAGCAGATAATTGAACTGACCCAAAAGCCCGAGTTCAAAGACAAAGGCCTCGGCCTAGGTGACATAGCCATCCTGATGCGCAAGCGTGGAGCGTTCCGCTTCCTTAAGGCTGCACTCGAGAGTCGGGGCATACTCTATCAGGACCAGGGCGGTGTGGGCTTCTTTGACCACCCGGTGGCGCGTGATGTGCTAGCCTGGCTGCGCGTGCTTGACAATCCGTCTGATAATGGCTCCCTCGCCCGGCTGCTCCAGAGGCCGCCGCTGTGCCTGAGCGACAGAGAGCTTTTCCTGCTGGCTACTCGACCTGAGCTGCGCAGTTCCGACGCTGACGACGAGCGCCTCCAACGCAAGGCCGTGCCCCTCTGCGCGATGCTTAGCGAACTGGCAGCCGGGGAGGACGACTGGCGCGACGAGGTAGAGCGTCAGGAGTTGCCTGTTGAGCAGATCACTAGCTTCCACAAGATACTTACCGACCTGCAAACCTATGCTTCTCTGCATCCCGCCGCGATGGTGCTGAGCGAGCTGTTCCGCCTGGTTTCAGATTACAGCCAGGCCCTGTCGGACCCAGACCGCCGCTCAGCCCCAACAGTACGAACCACCTTTGAGGCGATTATCAGTGACCTCAGCGATGATAGCCGCCACCAGGTGGCTCTGGACGCGCTTGTGGCGGCTCTAGACCTGTATCA
>JALGTI010000340.1 GCA_029821455.1 Candidatus Zipacnadia bacterium
GTCAATTCCCATTAGCGCCCCGCGTCTTCGGGGCACTGTCACCAGCTCCTCTTCGCTGCCATCAGTCGGTCAACGAGGCCGCGCGCCGTATCGTGGAATATCGCATCTATCTCCAGCGCGCCAAATCCCAGCCCTCTGCACGCATCTATACAGGCGGCAATAGCTTCATACAGGTAGAGTGTGTAGGTGGCCCCCACTTCAGGGGGTTCGCGGTTCACATTCCAGGCATAGTCGCCGCTGGTCAGGTTGATATAGCGGTCGCCTTCCCAGCGACGCCGGCCCCGCATATACAGCACCGGCAAGTCAGAGCCGAACATCAGACAACCCGGACCCAAGCGGTCAAGTGCCAGGGCATACACTGCAGGATTCAGCACCGCCGAGGTATCATACAGAATCCCCTCTTCATTCTCCAGTGCGCGGAAGCCCTCGCGTGCATATCTTCCCGCGTAGGAACGACCCAGATGGGCTATGACCATTACGATATTGGGGTACTGCTGACGTATCTGGCGCACCTCCGCTATGTTGCGGGGGTCGGCCAGACGCTCTACTCGGGGCAGATGTAGCATCAGCAAGCCCCCCACCTCATCCAGCACCTGCAAATGTTCGTGCGGACAGAACTCAAATACGCTTACTTCCTGCCCCCGGGAGCTCTCCACAAAGTCGTAGTAAGGCTTGAGGCCAATGATGTGAGCCTGACGTAGCCATTCCGCGACCCTCTCACCCGGCCATTCTGGCCGTGTCAGAGCCAGCCCAGCCATGTCAGAGCCAGCCCAGCCAAACTGCTTCCACGCAAGCCCTGAACAAGGTAATCGTTGTTCTGCTCCAGGTTGCATTCCCGCAGCGGCCAGCCAAAGGCCAAGTATGAGACCGATCGCCCGGGGAACAACTGCAAATAGCCTAGTTGCGCCTGCTCGAAGGACTCAGAGGAAGCCACCTCCAGTGCCCAGTTCCCCTCGAGACGCTCAGGCGTGAATGTCGCCAGATGCTCCGATAGAGCCAAATGCCGATGCACGTCAAAGATGGCAGGAGGCAGGTAAGGCTCTATGCGCTCAAAGTAGAAACGACGGTCAGTTTCACGCAACTCGAAAAGAGGATGCCCCGTCTCCAAAGAAACTGCCTCACTTTCTCCAGGGCGTCCCTGACAGCAGCTCCCTGAAAGCAATTACCGCGAAGTCTGCGACCTCGTGGTCGAGTGGCAGGGCGAATTTCGTCAGAACCGTGCTGTGACCTGCATGGTATGCGTGAACACGCAGCCAGATTCCGCGTTGCAGGGCGGACCTGTGAAACCCGAGGGCATCCTCAACCTTGTGAAACTTCAGACCGGACATATGCCCAGACCCGCGGACTTCCGCAAGCAATTCCGGGAATTCAGCAGGCAGCTCCGCCATCTGCTGATGGTAGTATGAACCCACTTGGCTGATCTGTTCCGTATGCTGCTCGACCAGGGCGATGCAGCCCAGGCCAAGACAAGCGGCCAGAGCCGCGTTTCCATTGGTGCTGATAGCGTCGTACTGTGCCAGGTGGTCCAAGCGCCCTTTGTAAACAAGCGCCGCTAGGGGATGAAAGCCCGCCGTCATCCCCTTGCCCAGCATGACGAGGTCCGGCTCGATTCCGTAGCGGTGGAACATCATTACTCCTGGGAACCAGAACCCGGTCTGGATTTCGTCAATTCCCATCAAGGCGCCGCTGCTGTCGCAGAGGCGCTGCGCCAGCTGCAGATACCACGGCTCTATTACTATCGCCTCGCGGTTCATCATAATCGGCTCGGCCCAGAAGCCTGCTAAACGCTCACCATACTCGTCGAATACCCGCTGGAGTTCCTCGCCATCATTCGGCTGAACCATCAGCACCTCGAGGTTGGCGAAATACTCCGCCCACATCCCACGCAAGCGCTGCGCAAGCATATCTGTACCGTGATAATTGCCATCCAAGGTGACGATAACCGGCGGCCCGGTTTCAGCCTTCACTTTCTGATGATGTAGCAACATTATCTTCATTGCCGCCCCACAAGCCACCGTCCCGGTGGCCACCCCCAGCAGCACTGTATTCAGCTTGCTCTCGTCTGCCTGAAGCTGACTCAAGTCAGCGCCCGGATTGGCCAGTTCGATCAGCTTTTCTGCCAGACGTTTTACGGGAGCGGCAGGGATGTTACTATGATTGTCCCAGATCACGCCCCGGTGAATGCAGTCGAATAGCAGTGCAGTTAAGTCAGGGTGATTATAGCCCCACGTCATCTGGTAGTGCCCGGCGGTGCAGTCAAGAAACAGACGCCGCTGTTCGGTGATATAGAAGAGACCCTGGCCCGCCATTAGGTCATCCGGTTCGTCTGTGACCTCCCGATAAAAAGACTTCTGGAACCACCGCTTGTCCGGGAAATGGGCATGAGGTGCGGCCTCAATCGTCATCCCCACTTGTGCCAACAAGTCAGGCGGTGAAGTACTGCTCAGAAACTCCCGGGCCGTGGCCATCGCTCGACCCATCCCGCCCGAGGAATCTTGCATCAGCGAATCAAATGCCACTACACTGGTATCCATCAGTTCCTCCCAGGTGGTCTTGATTTCCCTAGTCAACAAATGCAGCCTTGATAGTGACAAGGAGGACAAGCCGCGCAGAGCACCTCCAGCCCCCACACTTCACTGCCAAAGCCTGATACAATAGACGGACCCTCTCATCTGAGCATCCTCGCGTCTTCCCCTAATTCTTCTTGGTATTGAGCCTACCTGCTCAAAAAAGCTGGAAGACTATCCTGACAAGAATGATACGAAGTCCACTGTAGTGTCAATATGAACCGCTTGCGACAAGCGCTTGCGTTCCATTTTGCTGTCTGACGCGTGGCGATAGGAATTACCTTGTGCGATATGGCAAAGG
This sequence comes from Candidatus Zipacnadia bacterium, assembly GCA_029821455.1. GTDB lineage: Bacteria > Armatimonadota > Zipacnadia > Zipacnadales > Zipacnadaceae > JALGVG01. The sequence goes on from JALGTI010000340.1 coordinate 2,869, forward strand.
TGGCGGGTGTGGCTGAGTCCATTGCCTCCCGCGTTCCCAATAACAAAGCCGATATGCGGGTGGCCGAGCGAACCCGCCGCCGCATCCTTGAAGTCGCCCGCAAACTAGGCTACATACCGAACCGTTCCGCCCGCACCCTCAGCGTCGGCAAAGCTCCCCTCGTCACCCTGGTTGTTCGCCAGTCTGACCACTACATTATTAGCCTTAAGGCCTGGAAGCTGCGCGAGGCGCTGGCTGGCCTCGACCGCGATGTCTTTGTCAGTGACTTTTGCAGCCTGACCACCCCGGAAGCGACATTGAACATGCTGTTGATGGGTGCGCCGGAGGCGGTAGTGCTTTTGCACCAGCCCTGGGAGGTCGGCAGGCTCGCGGAACTGTGTGAGGACCTCGGCGCCGAAGGCGTTCACCCCCTTATTGCTGATTACCTAGAACCCTTGCGTGCCGATGTGAGTGCCGCCGCGGTTGGTGTTGACCGCATTACCGGGGTCAAGCAGGCAGTCTCTCACCTGACTGAATTGGGGCATTGTCGCATCGCGTTGTTCACCAATTCCAGCGCCTATGACCGGCTGGCCGGTTACGAGCAGGCTTTAGCCGAGCATGGGATAAGGGAGCGCTTCATTGAGGTGTTAGATGCCTATTCACCCGTGCAGGCCGATGCGGAAGCCGGAGCACAAAGGTTCTTACAGAACAATCCGGAAGTTACCGCCCTTTTCTGCGGGGAGGACATTCTAGCGCTCTCGGCTATGCGAGTGCTCACCCAAATGGGGCCGAGGGTGCCGGAGGATGTGGCGATTGTGGGCTTCAACGATAACCCGTGGGCGGGGCGCCTGCCGGTGCCATTGACGACGGTTGCCCAGCCGGTAGACGAGTTGTGTCAGACAGCCAAGCAACTCTTGCACCAGAGGCTGGAGGGCTGGGAGGCACCCTGGCAGCGCGTTACCCTCACACCGAGGCTGACTGTCCGTGAATCCAGCGGCAGGGAGCACCGCAACTGCGAGCCGTAGGAAGTAACCTTACAAAAGCCATAGAGGAAGGAGGAAACCCAGATGCGAAAGGGCTTTACGCTAATAGAACTGTTTGTGCTGATCGCGATCATCGGGATCCTGGCAGCGATCCTGTTCCCGGTGTTTGCAAGAGCTCGGGAAAAGGCCCGACAAGCAAGCTGTCTGTCCAATATCAAGCAGCTCGCCCTAGGGATGCTGATGTACGTCGATAGGGATGCTGATGTACGTCGAGGACTACGACGAGCGGGCGGCTCGTTATTGGGCACATAGCGCTCCCGCCGCTGTGTGGCACATGGTTGGCCCCGCACGGAAGGACCGGCCGCTCATCTGTCGAACGGTACAGTAGGTAAAAAGCAGAACGGGGAATCCCGATTGAATACACAAGTACTGAGCGGGTGGCAGCGCGGAATGGCAGGAAGGAGAGACATTGATGTGCCGTATGACCAGAACAACGGCAGCTTTGGGTTGCCTGGGCTTGCTAGTGGCATGTCGGACTGCTCCCGGGGCCGAGATCGGCAGATCCTTCTATGTTGACGCTCGGCACGGCCAGGAGGAGGCCACTGGCGCTCGTGAAGACCCGGTCAATTCCCTGACATCGCTCGTGGGACGGCTGAAACCGGGCGACACTGTCTTCCTTGCCAGGGGGAGGTACGCAGAGCCCGTGCGTCTCACGGACAGTGGGACGGCAGACAAGCCTATCGTCATCTGGAACGTGGAGGGCCAAGAGCCTGTAATATCGCGTACTACTTGGGCGATTGAGGGGGCCTCGCACGTGGTGCTGCGAGGGCTAACCTTCAGGGAATGCTCGCCGGGCGTAGTCATCGGGCCTCAAGCCAGTGACAACCTCGTCGAGAACTGCCGGTTCGAGAACTGCCCTCCCAAGGGGCACGGCAGCTATCAACGGGCGATCCTGGGGCAGGCCCCGAACAGCCACCGGAACCGCATTGAGAACAACGTCCTGGTTCGGCCCTATGAACCGATGAACGCTGAAGGGCCGGAGGGGATCAATGTCGTTGAAGGCAACCAGCACTGGGTATTTCGGGGCAATCGCATCAGTGGTTATATGTATGGGCTGGACATCGGGTACCAACTGGGCAACGGGCTGCCGGGGTACATCCTGGTGGAGGACAACGAGTTCTTCGATTGCCACGAGGGCCTTCAT
>JALGTI010000341.1 GCA_029821455.1 Candidatus Zipacnadia bacterium
GTGACCTCCGGCTTTCCTCGGCCTTCCCCCGGCCACAGCAGCACCTCCGCCTGCCCGGTCATCCCCCCACATTGGGCGGTGATGGTGACCGACCCCGGCTTGCTGCCAGCTATGTATAGCGCGCGGGCCACGCCCTGGCTAGTTCTCGCTGCCAGGGCAACCGCACCCTCGCTTGCCGTTAGCCTGACCACCGTCCCGTCCGAGGGCACCAGACCGCCCGGCAGCAGGACCACAACCTCCACCGGGGTCTGCGTCGTGCCATCAGCACCCAGCACCGGATCGGCGACCCCCACTTGCAGGCCGCCGGCCGGCGCATCCTGGGCGACGGCATCCGGTGAGACATTGCCCACCGCTGCTGCCAGGGCAAGCCAACATATTAGCCAGGTGCGTAGTACAAGCGACTGCCTCATCTGCTTCCTCCCTCCTATTCTCGGTCCACGTTTGCTGGTGTCAGGACGCGTAGACGGGCCGGACACACTTCTACTGTCAACGGCGTTGTGTCTATCACATCCCCCTCGACGTGCCACGGCGCCGGAGGGTCAGCCTCGATCTGGAGCCGTCGCGCCTGCCAGCGAACGATCTCCGGCTCTGCCAGGCGCTCATTTCCCAAAAAGATACGCGTCACCATCTGCAGCAGCCTGGCGCGGCTACATTGGCGAAATGCTATTACATCCAATAGCCCATCATCCACCCGCGCATCAGGGGCTAGTCGCAGCCGCCAGGTGTACTCGGCCATATTGCACACGATGACTGCCCAGAACGGTTCATCCACCTCTGTCGTCTCGGGGCCGAGGATGCGGAGCTTGAACTGCCGGGGCCGCTCGCGCAGCAAGGTGCCCGCAAAACGGCCAACGAACGCCAACCTACCCAGCGCCGCCTTCGAACGCGAGGCCAGGTCCAGAACAACTTGCGCATCCAGCCCGGCCCCGGCCATCGCTACAAAGTATCTCTCTCCTGCCTGCCCAAGGTCTACTGTGCGTCTTTGGCCGGTGGCGATTGTCTTGCAGGCAGCCTCTATATCCCGCTCCTTTAGACCAAGATTGCTGGCCAGTACGTTCCCTGTGCCGAGGGGAATGACCCCCAGGGCCGTCTGTGTCCCCGCAATCCCCTGCACCACATCGTTCACTGTGCCGTCGCCGCCGGCTGCCACCACTGCGGCTGCCTCCGCCTCATGCGCCGCGCGGGCTAGCTGGGTGCCCTCTTCCGGCCTAGCGGTGCTATGCACTCGGGCCTTGATTCCATATCGTTTCAGGCACTGCTCAATCTCGTCGGCTAGCCTAGGCCGTCTCGCGCCCCGCGACTTGGGGTTGAGGATCACCGAGACCTCTGACTCTCTCGAATCGCCCATTACAACCCCGGCATCCCCACGAACACCACCAGGTACAGGTACATAACTGGCATCGCGAACATCAGTCCGTCGAAGCGATCTATCACTCCCCCGTGCGGGCCAAATAGGTTGCTGAAGTCCTTGATTCCGATGTCTCGCTTGAGGGCCGACTTGCCCAGGTCGCCGACCTGAGAGGCCACGCCCATAAGCGTCCCGACGCTGAGGATGTGGAGCAACGGAAGGTGCAGCAGCGTCCCGACCAGCGCGGTCATCGCTATGCAGCCGATGAAGCCTCCCACTGACCCCTCGATGGTCTTGCCGGGGCTGATAGTAGGCGCCAGTTTGTGTCGTCCCCACAGGTTCCCCATAATAAACGCACAGGTATCCATAAACCAGATAGGCACCAAGACCAGCAGGATTGTGCCGAGGCGGTGTGTGAACTCCGACGCGTCAACGAACCCCACCATAGTCGCCAGGTCATACTCCCGCAGCCTCAAGAAGAAGCTCATCAGCAGCGCCACGTACACCACGCCGAACACCGTGGTTGCAGAATTCACCACCGCCGATTCGCCGCCTGGGCGGACTATTTGGATTACCAGACTAAGCGCCGCCACTGCCACAATCGCCAGCACTGTCAGCATCCACGACCGGCTTGGATCTGGATTGACGGCAGCCACCATCACCAGGACAGCTCCCACAAAGCCCAACCCCGCCGCTGGTCGCAGGTTCTTGCGATACAGCGCTGAATAGTATTCGCTGAGCCCCAGCCACACCAACACGATTATCCCCACTGCCAGCAGCCAGCCACCTACATAACCCACGAACAGCAGTATCGGGAGTACTATCGCGAATACCACGGCTCTGTTTAGTAGCTTCTTCAATAGCTCCAAGGTGCTCACCTCGGGAGCGGGATACCGGCACCGTTGTCTCTTTGTACGCCACTAGTGGGTCAGACTCCTTCCACAGTGGCCTGCGATTCTGGCCAATGTCTGGCACGACAGGAGGTCTTGGGCGGTCTGTGCCGAAGAATAGAGCCCGTAACAGTATGTTTCCCGGTAGCACTTCACGGGGCATCTCGCCCGTAGGTAGGTGTGATGCTCCTCGACAGGAAGGTGAATGTATTGTCGGGTGTCCCAGAGCACGAAGTCGTTGTTGTCGGTGGTGGTGTAGCCGGTTGCACCGCGGCGTTATATGCGCGGCGCTACAACCTTGATGTTATCCTTCTGGAGAAGGGCGCGCCCGGCGGGCTGACGGCCACGGCCTCCCATATCGAGAACTACCCCGGCTTTCCCGACGGCATCAGCGGCCTGGAGTTGGCAGAACGGGTGCGGCAGCAGGCCGCCAATGCCGAGGTACCCTTTGTGATGGCTGAGGCCCAGGGTTTGCGCCGCGATGGTGATGATTGGCTCCTGACCACTCCGGAGGGTGACATCGCCACGATGACAGTGATCATCACCGCCGGGGCCTTCCCGCGTAGCCTCAAGGTGCCAGGGGAGGCCGAACTTCGCGCCGGCGGTGTCTCATATTGTGCCACCTGCGATGGCTTCTTCTACCGCGACCAGACCGTGGCGGTCGTCGGTGGCGGCAATACTGCAATTGACGAGGCGGTATATCTTAGCGACATCGCGGCCAAGGTCTATGTCATCCACCGTCGCGATGAATTGCGAGCCGAACCATACCTGCAGCAGCGGGCCTTTGCACGGGACAACATCGAATTCGTCTGGGACTCTGTTGTAACTGAGATAGTGGGGACAGATCTAGTCGAGGGCATCCGCATTTACAACAAGAAGAGCGATGCTGAGACGGAAATCGCCGTGGATGGGGTCTTCATCGCCATCGGCCACG
>JALGTI010000030.1 GCA_029821455.1 Candidatus Zipacnadia bacterium
GGGGTGGCGCGCCCAGGGAGTGACCTATCGCATCTGGCGGGGGCATTGGGTCAGCAGCGGGCTGACCTAATTCAGATAATTGACACACCCGTCGTTGACATCAGCTCATCAGAGATTCGTCGGCGCGTGGCTGTGGGGCTGAGCATCCGATATATGACGCCCGACGTGGTGGTGGAATACATCTACGCCAACGGGCTATATGCGCCTGGTTCAGGTGAAGGAGCGCCGCAGTAGAGGACTGCGAGGACAGACGGGTATGAGAAGACAGGGCGGAGTGCGGGACACGATTCTGTACTGCCTGGTGGCGATGGTTATCGGCGCCGGCGTGGCGGGCGTTTATGATGTGGTGGCTCATCCCGGCCTGCCAGGGGGGCGCTCCGTTTCGGTTATCCGGGACATCATAAGTTTGGGCCCACCGTTTGAGGGCAAGGAGAAGGTCACTATCCTTCTGGTCGGGTCAGATGACCGCGAGGAGGTTGGCCGTTCCGACACGTTGATGGTCTGCTACCTCAACCCTCAACTTCGGCGGGCCGCGCTGCTCTCCATCCCGCGAGATTTGCGTGTCCCCATTCCTGGTCACGGCCTTGACAAGATTAACCATGCCTACTTCTATGGTGAGCTAAAGAATAAGGGCGACGGCGTCAGGAAAGCCAAGCACTGTGTTGAAGAGCTTATTGGCGAGCGGATTGACTACTATGCTCACGTTACCTTTGAAATGTTCGTGAATGTTGTGGATATGCTGGGAGGCGTGGACATAGATGTCCCCGACTACGATGGTGAAGGCCGCGGGATGAACTACGATTGCCCGGGCGATGATCTGGTCATTCATCTATTCCCGGGTCCGCAGCATCTGGATGGCTACAAGGCCATGGGTTTCGTACGCTATCGAATGTCGAATGTCCCTGGCAAGAACATAAATGACGACCAACGCGCAGCCAACCAGCAGATGTTCCTGAAGGCAATTGTGGAGCAGAAGCTGCACTCCGCAAACATTCACAGGTTGCTGAGAGCAGCCAGCTATGTCAGCCACACGATTGACACGGATATACCCTGGGAGGTGGCGGTGGATTTGGTTAAGGTACTCAGAAAGATGAAATCGGAGGGCCTGTTCACCGCCACCGTGCCCATCTATGATGCGCCGCGCAATGGCATTTACTATGCTGAAGTCCGCGAACGTGCTTTCTGGGAACTGCGGGAGGAAATACGGTTCCATCTTGCAGGAGTGACAGAGGCGCCGGCGGTGGTGGAGGTGCTCAACGGCAGCGGCGGGCAGGGAGCGGCCGGTATGGCAGCGGCCCTGTTGGAAGAGAAAGGATTTCGCGTCGAACAATCACGCAACGCTGATAGCTTTGACCATAGCAGGACACTCATAGAACACGTGGAGGGAAAAGAAGAGGCGGCACGGAAGGCAGCCAAGGTGATGGGTGTAGCGGAACCGCAGCTCAAGCGGCGCGATTCGACCAGCCTTGGACAGCTTGACCTGCGCATCACCGTCGGCAAGGACTTTGAACTTCCGCCTGGATCATAGCAGAGGAGTTGTCAATTGGGCGAAACTGAATGGACGCAGGACTTGGCCCTGCTGATAGGGCAGGCGGCCGAGCAGCGTGGAGGCCTGGACGTAACGGTCCTTGACATGCGGGAACTGATGGCTATCTGTGACTACTTCGTGATCTGTCACGGTCGCTCCAGGGCTCATCTGCGCGCCATCGCCGAAGCCATTGAGGAGCGGCTAGAACGGGACCAGACGCGTGTGCAGCATCGCGAGGGCCCCCGCGATGATACCTGGATGATTCTCGACTACGGCCCTGTCGTCGTTCATATATTTTCGGAAGCGGGGCGCGATTTCTACGCCCTGGAACGGTTGTGGATTGATGCTGTGCGAGTAGAGCTTCCAGCCCAGGCTTGAGTGACAAACATGCAAACTCAGCATCACGCAGGCAATGAACGGGAGCGGGAGGATGAGATAGGGCGGCTGTACGATGTGGTGCGGCGTGGCCTGGCCTTTGGCAGACTGGATGAGGCCGAGGCCGCTGGCAACCAACTCCTGGAACTAGCTCCCGACAGCACAACGGCCCACGAACTGCGAGGTGATGTGCTCCTGGCCCAGGGCGAGCGCGAGGCGGCCATGGAGGCCTTTAAGCGTGCATTGGATATCGAGGAAGCTAATGTTGATGCCGAGCGGAAGTACGCCGAACTGGCCCTTGAGTTCGGTGACCAGCAGCGCCTGAAAGCCGATCTGACGGATACTGATTTGAGTCGCTTTCGTGGGGCGGCGTCCAAGGAGCCCTCAGTAGCCGCCACGCGTTCGGCGCTGTTCCCGGGCCTGGGGCAACTCTACAACGGCGAGTATGAAAAGGGTATCATTTTTGCGATTGCCGCGTTCATTCTCCTGGTTCCGGCTGTGCAGGCGTTAGCGGAGATAGTGTTGGGAGGCAGAGGTGAGCCCGGTGGCTCCTGGAAGGTGTGGTTGGGCTGGCCGGCCATCATTCTCTATGTTCTGCTGTATGCCTTCAGCATCTACGACGCCTGGCGCACCTGCCAGTCACAGGACGACGTGGGTGCCCGCTAGATCCCGCATAGTGGGAAGGCCAAAGAGGAGTCACCGCTGAGGTTGTCTTCACTACATTGAGATCCACGTCAAGGTCAATTGAGCCGCCAGTCGGCGCCCTGGAGCTTGAGCGCAAACAGGGCTGCCAGGATGGTGTTGTCATCGGCGGCCTGGGTAACTTGCTGGCGAAATGGGCGCAGCAGGAAGCCAACGACGTATCTGATCCCGAACGACAGCAACGGCTGCAACAACTGGCTGTGCACGCACAAGCCTACGCGGACCTGACACGGGGTGAGCGCGAGCAGTTCGTAGCGATGGCCTTGGCGCTGGCTAAGACTGCGGCTAGATCACCTCGCCGTGCGCCATCCCCGTCTCGGCTGCGATGGGAAACGCCTGTCACGGCCCTCAGGGGAGTGGGGGAGAGGCGGGCGGCGTTGCTGGCGGAGTTGGGTATCCGAACAGTGGGCGACCTGCTTACCCACTTTCCCCTGCGACACGAGGATCGCCGCACCATACACCCGGTCAAAGAGCTAAGGCATCGGCAGACGGCGTGTGTTGAGGTGCGAGTGACTGGCCAAGGCAGAGTTTTTCGCCGGGGCAGGCGGCAGGTTGTGGAGGTCCCTGCCACTGATGGCGCCGATGCGCTGACGCTGGTCTGGTTTAACCAACCCTACCGTGCTGAACAGTTCCCCGAGGATACCCACTTGATAGTAACTGGCCAGCCACAAATCCGCAAGGACAAGGCGTCACTCATTGTGACAGAACTGGAGCAGGTTACTGGTGATGAACTCCTACACACGGGGCGGCTGGTGCCGATTTACCCGTTGACGGAGGGCGTTTCGCAGGTGTTCCTGCGGGGGCTGATAGCCGGGGCACTGGAGCAGGTTGATGACATCCCGCCAGGCGCTGTACCGGCCGAGACCGCGCAGCAGCGCGGCTTAATAGACTTCAATGAGGCGATCCGGGCCGTACACTTCCCGCCCAGTCCAGAGGCAGCCGAGGCGGCTCGCAAAAGACTGGCATACGAGGAACTCTATCTGCTGCAGGCGCTGCTGGCCCACAGGCGGGGCAATGTCAAGCGCTCTGATCCCGAATCAAGCATCCCGGCCGGCACTGCTGGTGCGGACCTGGCTGCCGCATTGCCCTTTGAATTGACTGCAGCCCAGCAGCGGGTCATTGATGAAGTGTTAGCCGACCTGGCCGACGATGAGCCGGCCTATCGGCTGGTGCACGGGGATGTGGGGTCGGGCAAGACAGTGGTGGCGGCCGCTGCACTGCTGGCCACGGCCCGGGCGGCACGACAAGCGGCAATGATGGTGCCGACCGAACTGCTGGCCGAACAACATCATGGCGCTCTCAGCGATATGTTGGCCCCTCTGGGTGTAGAAGTTGTGCTGCTTTCCGGGAGTATGTCTGAGGCTGCTAAGTCGCAGGTCAGGGAGAGTCTGGACAGCGGCAGGAGCCGCATAGTGGTGGGTACACACGCCCTGTTCCAGCGTGGTGTCAGGTTCGCTGATCTGGCTCTGGCCATCGTGGATGAGCAACATCGCTTCGGCGTCCGCCAGCGTGCCGAACTCAGCGCCAAGGGCAGCCAGCCCAATGTACTGGTGATGTCGGCCACCCCCATCCCACGGACGCTGGCCCTCACCGCGTACGGCGATTTTGATGTGTCGGTGCTGGACGAATTGCCGCCGGGGCGCCGGCCGGTGCACACGGAGCTAATCACCGGCCGCGACCGCCACAAGGCGTACGATTTCATCATTAAGCTGACCGCGCGTGGCAGGCAGGCCTATATCGTCTGTCCGCTGATCGAGGAGACTGCCAACGAATACGTTGTGGCGGCTGAGAGGCACTTCCATCGGCTCAAGACCTACGACATGCCGACGCTACGCCTGGGCCTGGTGCACGGAGGGATGGAGGCTGACCGCAGACAGGCGGTTATGGATGCATTCAGGGCTGGGGAGCTTGATGTCCTGGTCGCCACCAGCGTGGTGGAGGTGGGGGTGGATGTGCCCAACGCCACAGTGATGATGGTTGAAAACGCCGAGCGCTTTGGCCTCTCACAGCTTCACCAACTGCGCGGGCGGGTAGGACGCGGACACGAGCAGGCCTACTGCCTGCTGGTCAGTGGCGTTCGTAATCCGGATGTCATCGAGCGTTTGCAGATGCTAGTGCGAAGCTCCGACGGATTTGAGATTGCCAGGGAGGACCTGCGCCGCCGCGGACCAGGGGAACTGGCCGGCACCCGGCAGCATGGGCTACCAGACCTGCGGATGGCTGACCTGCTCGCTGATACTGCAACCCTGGCCGAGGCCCGTCAGGACGCCTTTGCGGCTTTTGAGCGAGACCCCGAACTGCGCCTGGCGGAACACGTGGCTTTGCGGGAGGCGCTGGCGGAATATGAACCCGAGCAGTGGGCACTGTAGGGCTCACTGAGCAACGTAAGAGATATGCGCGTAATTGCCGGCAGTGCGAAGTCCATACGGCTCAAGTACCCGAAGGGCAAGCGGATTCGGCCCACCACTGATGCAGTGCGCGAGAGCCTGTTTGGGACGCTCGGGGCTGATATACGCGGGGCATGTGTTGCTGATCTTTACGCCGGTTGTGGGGCTGTAGGTATCGAGGCCCTCAGCCGTGGGGCGGAGTTGGCCGTCTTTATTGAGCGAAATGTTGCTTGCGTGGAGGCATTGCGAGCTAACCTGGCGAATACACAGTTAGAAGGCCAAGCCGAAGTCGTACGTGGCGATGTGGGCAGCCGCTGGCGAGCGACGTGGCGGCGTTGGGGGCTGTTCGATATCGTGTTTGCCGATCCGCCATACGGCTCGCGGCAACTGGCGGGAATGGTCGAGCGCCTGGTGGAGACGGGGGAAGGAGTCACGCCGGGCGGTATGGTCATCATCGAGCATGCGGCCTCCGACGAGCTGCAAACCGACGGGCAGCCACTTCGCGTGTGCAGGTATGGTGAGACATTGTTGACGTTCTTTGCAGGACCGGCCGAGGTTGGAGATGGAGCCGATGAATGAGAGCAAAGTACATATCGCAATCTACCCGGGCAGCTTCGATCCCATCACCAATGGACACCTCGATGTCATTGAACGGGCCCGGCACCTGTTTGGCCGCGTGATTGTCGCCGTCTCCGCCGATGCCGGCAAACAGCATCTGTTCAGCGTCGAGGAGCGGGTGGCCATGGCCCGGGATGCCTGTGCAGATATGCCAGAGGTTGAGGTGGACAGTTTTGAAGGTCTCGTGATAGAATACGCGCGGAGCCGGGCAGCCGTAGCCATCGTGAAGGGCCTACGGGCTGTTTCTGATTTCGAGCGCGAGATGCAGATGGCGCTGATGAACCGCCGCCTGGCCCCTGAACTGCATACCGTATTGCTGGTCGCCCACACTGATTATACTTTCTTGAGTTCCAGCCTTGTCCAGGAAGTCAGCAGCTTGGGCGGCGATGTAGCTGACCTCGTGCCGCCGGCTGTTCAGCGAAGGCTAGCCGAGAAGCGTCAACGCTCACGTTGACGCCGGGTCGTTGGCATCTTGACGCAACACAGGGAGGGCACAAGATGGAAATACTGCGACTGCTGGATGAACTGGACGAATTGGAGGCTACGGGGGAGAAGTGGTACACCAAGATCATCCCCGGCTTTATCGGCAAAACCGTCATGGATGCCGAGGAATTCCTGTCGCTGTTGCATGAGCTGCGCTCGAGCCTTCCCGAGGAGATGACGACGGCCAGCCAGGTGGCTCGTGACAGGGAGCGCATCGTGCGCGAAGCCCACGAAGAACGGGCTAAGATTCTGGAAGCGGCCAGGGAACAAGCCCAACTATTGGTCTCTAATGATGAGCTAGTTAAGCAAGCCGAGCAGCGCTCGGAGGAGATAATCCAGCAGGCACAGGTAGAAGCCGGGGCGATTCATGCCGAGGCTGAGGCGTGGGCCCGCGGCCTGGTAGAGCGCCTGGAAAACTACGTGAGCCGAATGGCAGCTACCGTTGACAAGACCAAGAAAGCCCTCGCCGGTCAGTCGGCGACATCTCGCTCTGAAAAGAGGCCACCGCACAATGAGCAGTAGTCGCTGGCTGCTGCCTGCAATTCCTCTTTCTGTCCAGTGCGACGGATAGCATAACCCTTACTGTTTGGAGATACACACAGTGGTAGTCCTTGTGTTCAATTGTGGTAGTTCGTCGCTTAAGTATGAGCTATTTGAGACCGATCCTGAGCAGTCGCTTGCTGCGGGCATTGCTGACCGAGTGGTGGTACGGGCAGGCCGTGATGCTAGCCTCTATCACGAGCCAGCAGACGGCGAGCCGCTCGTGCTAGAATGTCCAATGCCTGACCACGAGGTGGCAGTCGGCTATGTCCTGGAAGCCCTCACCGACAGCGAGCATGGTGTCATACGTGACCTGACGGAGATCGCCGCCGTCGGGCACAGGGTCGTCCACGGCGGAGAGCGCTTCGCGGAGTCGGTGCTGATTGACGATGACGTAATTGCCGCCATAGAGCAATTCGCCCGGCTCGCCCCTCTGCACAATCCACCCAACCTCCAGGGCATACGAGCTTCCCGCAGCCGTCTACCCAGCTTGCCGATGGTGGCCGTTTTCGACACGGCATTTCACCAGACTATGCCTCAGTACGCCTACATATATGGACTGCCGTATGAGCTGTACGAGCAGCATGGTATTCGCCGCTACGGATTCCATGGTACGTCACACCGATATGTCAGCCAGGTAGCCGCCGAAATGCTGGCCCAGCGCGGTATCCGCCCGCAGGATCAGCACATCGTCACATGTCATCTGGGCAACGGCTGCTCGATGGCGGCGGTGCTGGGCGGCAAGTGTATAGATACCACGATGGGATTCACTCCGCTGGAGGGTCTGGTAATGGGGACGCGATGTGGCGATCTGGATCCTGCGGTCGTGCCGTATCTGTGCGAGAAGCTGGGCATTAGCGTCCGGGAAGTTGACGCGCTGATGAATGAGCGCTCGGGGCTGCTGGGTCTGTCGGGCGTCAGCAGCGATATGCGGGATCTGCGCCAGGCCGCCCAGAGCGGCGACGAGCGGGCCAAGCTAGCTATTGAGGTGTTCTGCTATCGGGTGCGCAAGTATATCGGAGCATACGCCGCTGCGCTGGGCGGAGTGGATGCGGTGGTCTTTACCGCCGGGATTGGCGAAAATGACGCCTATGTGCGGCGCCGATGTGTAGAGGGCTTAGAGACGCTGGGGCTGTGCCTGGACGGCAGCAGGAACGAGGATAAGGCTCTGCGTGGCCAGGCGGCGGATGTAAGCGCTGCTGACAGCCCAGGGCGCATCCTGGTGATCCCCACTGATGAGGAGTTGTTGATAGCGCGAGATACTGCGGCTATCGTGGGCGGTACATCTCTCGACTAGAAGTTGTGTCAAAAACCACGCGCCCTGCTCCTCTCCATTCTAGTACATTAAACCCTTGACTTGTATCCCCCCCGGTATAATCTGTGGTAGAGTGTTGCAACAGTCTCATGTATCAAGACGCCCAGGAGGTGCTGTCCGTGTTCACAATGCGTGCGCTATCTCGTCCGAGTCTATTGCTGAGCATTGGCCTGTCTGTGCTCGGCGCAGTTGCTGTCCTCTGCAGTGGCTTTCCCGCGACCGCCGCTGTCAAAGAGGGATGCTTCTACCTTGCAAACGGCGAGGTGCGGTTTGCGGTGTCCAAAGCGGACGGGCATGTCGTTGGGGCCTGGAATGTGCGGACGCGCGAGCGCTACCTGACCGATGGCGTAGACCGCTATGTCTTGGAGACCAGGAGCGCCGATCCGGTAAGGATTGATGAGACCACGGATCGCGTGGTCCAGGTCGCCAGCAAGAAGCCGTTGCGCCTGAGATGCCGCAATAGCGTCCTGCCGCTGACAATGGTGAAGGAGTACACGCTGGAGGGTGATCGCCTGGTCAAGCGCGTCACCTTCGAGCCGCAGGACCCCGGCGAGCAGGCCTTCCTCACGTATGTCTCATCAGTTGCGCTCGAGGAGCGTTTTGCGGAGACGGGATTCTACATCGGCGCCATTGAACTGACCGATGTTATCCCGGCGACGCGGATTGATGCGCCAAAGTCCGCCAAGCGCGATCTGGTGAGCCGACTGTTCCTCCTGTCCAACTTCCGGAAGGGATACAGCTTTGCCCACTACCGCCACAAGATCAACGGACGGCTTTGTTTGCCCTGGGACTCGGGGTGGACCGAGAAAGCAGCGGAGCCCCAGTTCCTGCCTCCCTACGGCTGGGAGTTTGGCGTCTGCACCCAGCCGGTCGCGAAGCGCCAGAGCTTTTCTGCTGAGGTCCACTACAAGATCTTCAAGGGCTCGCAGATGCGGTTCTGGGAGGACTATAGGAACCTGCCGGAGATCAAGGCATGGTATCGCGACGTGGTCGGTGAGCGGCCGGAATGGTTCGACCGGGTGAAGTTGATGCTGCTTTGCGACTACGAGACCGGTCCTCATCCCCAGACCCTGCACCGGGTGAAGCAGGCGCTCGAGTTCGTTGACGAAGGCAACATCCTGACAGTGTGCTGGCCGATGGCCGGTTGGCCGGAGTATCCGTCATCCGGGATTGTCACCGGACTGACGGGGGCCAAGCTCCGGCCGGAGGCAATCCGCAGGCGAGTGGACCAGTATCATTCCCTCTCCCCACGAGTCAAGGTGATGTTCTATACTTATATGTTCAGCGCCCAGGAGGTCACGAGGGTATATCAGGAGCATCCGGAGTGGTTTATGAATCGGAACAAGCAGGGCGACGAGGAGTCCGCTTACGGGGGTGGTGTGGCGAACTACCTCACCATGATCTCCGCGCCGGGCTGCAGCGATTACTTCCTCAAGATGTACGACGACCTCGTGCGCACTTACAACCTGGACGCAGTGTATCTGGACTTTGGTTCCTCACAGAACTCGCGGATTGACTGGGAACGCAACCGGGTGGACCAGCCGACCGACTGGTTCGACTTCTACAGCCAGTGGCGTCTCAACACAAAGCAGATCGGCCCGGAGCAGGTGCTGTTCTTCGGAAGGACGATGCCGTTCAGCGACGGTGGCTTCATGGAGCTGGGCAAGAACACCATCAACGGCGAGAGCTGGCGGATCGGGGCGAACTATGTCTATGCCGTCAAGGTCATGCAGAGTCTCGACCCCCGGCGCTGGGTGGCCCCGCTGTACTGGAAAACCTCGGAGGACCCCTTCTTCACCAACTATCTCGTCGGCATGGGGCTTAAACCGGGGCACGACAGGTTCGTCTTCTTCCCCACCGGTCTGCCCGGCGTGCTTCCGTACGTTAACGCCGCCTATGAGACGCGCCACGTACGGCTGCTGGACACGGAGGTATCGCCCTCCTGGCGGACGGACCCCAGTGTCCAGCTAGAGGTCTACCCGCTGCGCCAGGGCGAGGCCGCATTCATCTTCCTTGTGAACCACACGGGACAGGCGGGGCGCTTCACGGTCTCGGTGGACACTGCGGACCTCGGCTGTCGCCCTGGGCGGAAAGCCTTCGTATGGCTTTTCACGCTCTCAAACCCGCTCGTGCGGACTGGCAAGCTCAGCGAGGCCATGCAGAAGGCGATCTATCGTGACACGAGCTGGGGCTTGGATCTATGTGTGGCGCCCTCGTGCCTCGGCTCTCGAAGGCTTGAGCGCAAGCTCTCGCTGGATCTGGAGCTGCCTCCGGATGTCCTGAACATGGGAATGGTGACCCATTCGCCGGCGCTGGTGTACTCGGTCAACGGCAGGCGCACCAACTTCTGGCAGCCAACCAGCTTGGATGTGAGCGTGACGGGACGCATTGACCGCGCGGCCAGTCAGGTGACTCTGCAGGCAGACTGCCGGCAGGAGAAGGCGGAACTCCTGGTCTGCATCCCGCCGGAGTGGCACCCGGAGCAAGTCACCGGTGCCAGTGGGTTCAAGACGGTGTTCATGGGGCGGCCGTTTGTCCTGGTGCCGGTCGGCCCGGGTAAGAGCCGGATCACCATTTTCTGCTCCCGGACCGCACAGACCGCGCGTGTGAGGAGCGTCGAGGTCATGCAGGCGCCCCAACCCGGCGGGGAAGCACGGTTCAAGGTCACGGCAGAGGGCGCCGCTCCCGCCCTGTCCGTGACGCTGACCAAGGATGGCATACCCTGCTACCTCAATGAGGTTGCGCCATCACCCGACGGCGCCTTTGCTCTGCCGATCCCGGAAGACATCGAGGGTGGGGACTACGTCATGATGGTGAGCACAGGCGCAGGCGGCAGTGTCACCTTGCCGCTGGCGATCCCCGCCGGCCGACCGGTGCAGCCCCCGCGCACAGCCTCCCGCCCGCCGTGGGGCCCCAAACAGAAGCAGGTGAGCGAGGTCAACCGGGAGGTCGGCGGCCTCAAAGTCCTGCAAAGTGGCACTGAGACCTTCAGTGAGTTCGAGGGGACGGATGATACTGTGGCCAGCGTCCGGTTGGACGGCAGCGTACGCCTGGAGGCGGGTACGCGGGACGAGGCGGTGGCCTATACTGGATACGCGGTCGCAGGGGTGGAACTGGAGGGTGCGAAGGCGCTCGACCTGCGTGTGGCCAACACCATCTACGGGTCGTTTCATCTGCGCGGGCCTAATCTGCTGAACACCCCGAACGTGCCGGCCTTTGCCGGCGTCGCGCTCGATTTCCACACCGACCAAGCCTACGCCAAGCGCGTGCTGTTGTCCTTGAGCGCCCATAAATCCCCGACCAGCCTCGCGCTACCGTCCTGGGGCGCAGCCAGGCAATTCGATGAGCTGCTGCTCCTCAAATCATTTACGGCAACGCAGGACCAGTTCACGCTGGACCTGACCCAGTACGCCCCAACTGACTGGGACGGACGGGTGTGGTTCAGCGTGTTGTGCTACAACCTGACCCCGGCCAGGCGGCTGGCCGTGGAGCTAGCCTCCCCGCAGGGCACTGGCCAAGCCGCCATCGTCGGAGTGGACTTTCGCACGTTGACGCAAAAGCGAGAGGTTACCATACCCCGGCTCGAAGGCACGCCCACAGACGACGTATTGATCCAGAGCGGCGCCAGGGTGAGCGACTTCACCCTGGTTTCCAGCGGAGCTGCGCCGGGGGACGAGACCGAGGCCTATCTGGCATACACCCAGGATGGTATCCACGTCCTCGTAAGAGTGTACACCGACAAACAGAAGCTGGAGACCGGTTTCGCCCACAGGGAGAACCGCATCTGGCTGGACGATTGCGTGGAGATCCTGCTGAGCCCCGACGTTAACCAAAGCTACTTCCACTTCATCGCCAACTCCGAGGGGGCCAAATACACCGGCTATAACGAGCCGTCCAAATTCCCCAACGAGCGCACCCTTGACGCCCCGTGGAACGTGACGCCCTCCCCGCTGAGGGCCGGCTACTGGCAGCTCCGCTTTTTCATCCCGTTCTCGACACTGCGGACAACGCCGAAGAGCGGAGACCGCTGGGGGATGAACCTCTGTCACCACGAGGCGGCCGCGGGCTACTTCCACGTCGCCCAGAATAGCTCATGGTCGCATTGCCCCAGCGGGTGGTTCACGAGGATAGAGGAGTTCGGCACACTCATCTTCAGGTAGGGGATTGGCCTGTGCGCGAATCGAGCGGAGGGCCGCGGAGGCCCAATCGGAACTGGATGCTATCCTGGAAAGCATCCCCGTGGATGGTATGCAACAAGGCACGGCGTCCCAGGCGATGATGGATCCCTGGAGGGAATAGATCGTTGAGCTGATCCTGTCGCTACTGTGAGAGGGTCGAAGAGGGGTCTGTGAGATCCAGCCTGGATGGCAGAGGCGAAGCTACAGGCAATGGCACCAGCCGCAGATTCTGCTCGGTGGCCCGGTCTTGCCCTCTATCCAACAGCCCCTCAAGCAGCCTCCCGAAACAGTGTTTTGTGCTGCTGTTACGCTATTTCGACGCTCGTGCCCGTTTCCTTTCTCTGAGTTTGTGAATAATTGGGGCTAGGCGGCAGGAGAGAGCAGTGCCGAGGGGGAAAAGAGCATTGCAGTTCGGATGAAAGGGGATACACTCGTGAAAAAGGCGTCAATTGCCTGCGTTCTGCTGTTTCTGTTGTTTCCTGGGATGGTATGGGCACAGGAAGGTGCCCTGCGGATGTTTGTCGAGTGTGAGGGCGGCTTCGAGTATGGACAACTGAAGTGGGCCGGCGCGCACAACTTCGGTATGTTCTCTCAGCATTATGGTATGTACGCCCACATGGGGGAGCACAAGTGGGATGTCATCAAAATCCGCCTCCCCCAGGCACTTACAGCGGGCAGCTATCGTCTGTTCGCCCGGGTGTTCTACCACTGGCAAGCCCCCAGAGGTCCCAACGTTATCGAGGTGGGCCTGAATGGCCGTACCCATCGCTTCACCTGGGATAACAGCGTCGGCGGGCCCGTGTGGCTGCCAGGGCGGGTGTATGAGGTGCCCGAGGCTGGTGACCAGCTCACATTACGGGCGCTTAAGGTCACGCAGAAGTATGCGGCGGTTGACTGCTTCTATATCACCAGCGACCTGACCGAATCAGCCCCGCCTGAGGCGCTGCCCGAGGGCGACGTATACTCCCTCGATAACACACCGCCACAATATGCCGGCGAGATCGTAGAACCGGCGCTTGAGGTACCAGAGGTCAGCGTCATTGCTGACCGCCCTGACTGGCGACTCCCTGGCATGTACCTCCGTAGTGACCGCCCGCTCTTACGGCTGCGCTACAGCAGCACTGACACGGTCAGCCGCGTGCTCAACATCACGGGAAGGGTGGTTGACTATTACGGCGGCGAGGTCCAGCAGATAAGCCGTCGGGTTGTAACCCGGGGCCGCGACTTCTTGACTATCAACATCCCCATCCACATGCGCAAGTTCGGCCCGCACCGGGCCGAGGTGGAGATAGCGAGCACTGACGGGCTGGTTGATGAGAGCTTTCAGGTGATGTTTGGATTGCTACCGGACGGAATCCCTGCGGCCCCCAAGCCTGATTCGCTATTCGGTATGCACACGGGGTTCAGCGAGTTCTACATTAATATCGCCGCCCGGATGGGGGTGAAGTGGACGCGCTGCTGGAACGTTGGCGTCGGCACCACCTGGACTGCCGTGGAGCCGCAGCCAGGCCGTTGGCGTTGGCAAGATGACCGGCTCCAGATGTGCCTGGATCAGGGTATCATTCCCATCGGCCTGTTGGAGCTCAAGCCTGACTGGGCGCCCAACTACTTGGCCGATGATGGCGACAAGGGCCCGTGGCTGAACTACATCAAGCACGTCGTGGCACATTATGCGGGCAAGATTGACCATTGGGAACTGTTCAACGAGCACTATGGGACGGGTTGCCCCCGCGAAACGCAGATAGCCTTGGGCAAGAAGTATGCCGGCTTCCTCAAGCTAGCTGGGCCAGTCATCAGGCAGGCCAATCCCAATGCCAAGATAGTCGCGCCCTGCGGCACCGGCCCAGAGTCGGCCAGCGCCCTGGGCTTCTTTGAGGGCTTTTTTGCGGCCGGCGGTCTCAAATACACCGATTTCCTCTCCGGCCATTTCTACATCGGCAGCGGTGGTAGTCACCCGATTGATAGAGACCGCCAACTTGACGAATACATGGTGGCGGTCAGGGAGATGCTGGACCGCTACGGCGGCCAGGACATTGACATCTGGGACACCGAGTCCGGGATGGGGCCGATGGAGAGCTTCTACCGCGACCGCAGAATTCCCTATGGGTACTTCAGCGGTGCCGGCTACACACCGCGTGCCCCGGTGCCCCGTGATGTTGCTGTTGATATGATGGCGCGGTTCGCAGTTGTCCATCTGTTCAACAATGTGCGCTGGTTCTACTACGAGCTTAACGGCAACTACGCTTACTCCTGGGCCCTCTGCGAGGCCACACTGGATCCGCTGCCGCCCGTCTACGCGTACGCCTTCTGCGCGGCGCTACTAGAAGATGCCAAGCCTGTCACGCGCCTCGCAATACCGGGCCCGCCAGGCTCAACGATCGGCTTTGCATTCAAGAAGGATGGCAAGCAGATTGCCGCCGTCTGGGGGCTGGGCTTGAAGAAGGGTGAGAAGCGCACTCTCACCGCACAACTCGACCCAGGAAAGGTCAACCTCTATGATCCGTTGGGCAATGTAGTGACCTCTGCTGAGACCGACCGGGTAGTCATCGAATGCGGGCGGACACCAACTTTCATCCAGGCCACGCAAGCCGACGTGGATTTGGTCAGTGCCCTGAACAACGCCGACCTCGCAATAGACACTAGCGAGGTCCCGCCGCTGCTGACGATGGACTGGAACCTGGCCGGCGCTGGCTCTGAGAATCCGCCGCAGGTCACCGCCAGCTCCACGGCAGATGGCTACGACCTCGCTCGCGTAAATGACGGCGTGACCGAAGGCTATGGTGAGGAAGCTGACACCTGGGCCTCCGCTGAGGGCGATGGTCAGCACTGGGTTGAGTTCCGCTGGGACAAGCCTCTATCCATTGACAAGGTCGTCCTATACTGGGCCCAGCGCTACCAGCCTAACCGCTATGTGGTGCAGTGGTGGGATGGCAGCCAGTGGCACAACACCTCCTTCTATCCGAGGTGGCGTCAGCCCGGCCAACCTGTCGAGAACTGCTGGATCAATCGGGTGACGACGGATAGACTGAGGGTCGTTCAGGATGCCGGTGGCGGCTCTCCCGAAACGCCCAACACGATGTACTTGGTCGAGTTTAAGGCTTTCACATTACCCCTCGTCAACGGCCCGCAGGATATCACGGCTGATGAGCTGGCGAGGATGTACTCGCCCGATGAGGAAGGTTTCATTCGCGACTGGCTGGTGGCCGGGCCGTTCCCCAGCCCGGGGACCCGCTGGACCAAATCGTCGGGCTGGGACCGGGACTTTCTGCGCCGCCCCTGGACTGGCACGGAGGGCGAGACCGGCATCCGCCCATACTGCGGCAAGAGCCATGCGGTTAGCTTCCCGCCGACCGAGGACGAGGTATGGACGCCGAGAGAGGTACGTGTGGCGTGGCGGCCTTTGCATTCGGCAGAGGCGAAGGTAGACTTCGGCCCGTTTCTGCGCAACGAGCCTCTGGGTATGGCGGAATATAACCCTGAGCAGGTGGCTGCCTACGCGGCCTGCTATGTCAAGATGCCGCAGGAGACGGAGTGCCGAATGTCGCTGGGTAGCGACGATGGGGTGAAGGTCTGGCTGAATGGCAAGCTTGTTCACGCCAACCTGATATACCGCGGCGCAGTGCGCGATCAGGACGAAGTGTCGGTGATGTTCCAGGAAGGTTGGAACCTATTGCTGGCCAAGGTCATTAATGACATTGGCGGGCATGCTTTGTACCT
>JALGTI010000342.1 GCA_029821455.1 Candidatus Zipacnadia bacterium
CCCTGGGCACCCATCCCAGTACTGTGGGGCGGAACGGCCGCCGCCCCAACACTGCTCACGCTATTGGCCAGCGAAGATGCGGCTGAGCGGGTGCGTGCCGCATTCCTGCTGGGACAGATTGCCTGGCAAGGGTCGGCAGATAGGCTCGCCGGGGCGCTGAGTGACCCGTCGCGACGGGTGCGCTTGCACGCAGGCATCGCCCTGACCTGCCTGGGGGATGCGCGTGGGCGGCCAGCGGCGGTCGCGGCTCTGGTCGGCCAGCCGGATTGGGTCAAGGTCTATGCAGTGCTAGGCCTGTGGCGGCTGGATTCGTCGATCGCAAGGGCGCTGATGGCCCAACAGGCCGGCGCCCAGTCTCCATTCATCCGCAGCCTCATAGAGGGAGCGCTGGACAGCGCGCCAATGCTGCCCCCGCCGGCTCAGCCGCCGGACCTAGATGCGCCACGGCCGTCGGTGTCCGAGGTAATTGATGAGGCTATCAGCGGCTATATGTTGGAAACCGACTGGTGGTGGCATAATGGCGGCGTATATGACCAGTGCATCCGCTGTATGGAGACGGCCCTGCTGTTGGACCCACAGATGGCGAACGTGTACGGCGACATAGCGTGGCTGGCGTGGAGTATGGGCCAGGATACCCAGGCCATAGGGGCACTCCACAGGGGCATTCAGACTAATCCGGACGCACTAGAGGCCTGGTTCTATCTCGGGCAGCACTATTTCATCACCAAGCGCTTTGCCCCGGCTGAGCCCTACCTGCGCAAGGCGGCGGAACTCGGGGGGGGACGCCTGGAGCAAGGGGTCTACGCTCACTGCCTGACCAATCTGGGCCGGCTGGAAGAAAGCCTGGCGGTCTGGGAGCGTATCGTCGAGCAGCATCCTACTGACGGGGCCGCCATATACAACCGGGATAAGGTGAAGGCGATGCTGGACAGGCCGTAGCCGGCGGGGACAGCGCGCTTTACTTGAGCACGTCCTTTCTGCTATTATTCACCTCACAAAGACATATATGCCTCCCTCAGGGAAGCCCTTACGGCTGACCAGAAGGGAACTGTTGCCATGCCAGAGATGTCGGGACTCGAGCGGATGATGACGGCGCTGCGTCGCGAGCAGCCCGATCGCGTCCCGATCTGGGAACTTATTGTCAATGATCCGGTGATCCACGCGCTGTACGGGGACATCAGCTATCACGATTTCGTCGAGCACGAGGGGCTGGATGCTGTTACCATTTTTGAAGATTTTCGCGTCGTCGAGCGCTTTGATGAGGTAACTTATCGGGACGAGTGGGGCATTGTCTGGCAGGTTGAAGATTGCGGAATTGCCTACCGCATTGACGGGCCTATCAAGTCGGAGGCTGATCTGGATCATTATCAGGCCCCCGACCCGGATGCGGACTATCGCCTCCAGACACTCCAGGAGGCGGTGCAACGCTTCAAAGGCGACAAGGCTATCGTCTTCCTGACCCATGACGCCTTCGAGTTCTCCCATTATCTGTACGGAATGCAGAACCTGCTGCTGGCCTACGTTGAGAATCCCGAATTCGCCCACCGCCTGGCGCGTGTCGTGATTGATTACAAAAAACGCGTCCTGATTGGGGCCATCGAGCTGGGGGCGGACATCGCTCTGACAGGCGACGACTATGCCCACAGAAATGCGCCGATTATGTCGCCGGTGCACTTTGAGGAGTTCGTCCTGCCCTACTTGCAGGAAATAGTGGATGTATCCAAGGACCGGGGCGTCCCCTTCATAAAGCATACCGACGGCGACCTATGGCCGATCCTGGATATGATCGTGGACACCGGAATTGATGGGCTGGATCCGCTGGAGCCGATCGCCCATATGGACATCGGTGAGGTCAAGACGCAATATGGGGATCGCATCGCCCTGGCCGGCAACGTGGATTGTGGTGAACTGCTGTCGCGCGGCACGCCTGAGGAAGTTGTGGAGGCCGTAAAGGAGACGCTGGCCAAAGGCGCGGTCGGAGGTGGCCATATTCTCGCCTCCAGCAACAGCATCCACCCGGCTGTGAACCCGCAGAACTATCGCGTAATGGTAGAGGCCGGGAAGCAGTATGGCCAATATCCACTCGACCCGGAGATGGTGGAGCAGTACCGGACGAAAAACTATATCGCCAGGTATGGGGCGTAGGGCCACTTGGTGAAGGCAAGATGAGCAGACGTGCCTTGCGAATACTGTTTGGGCTAGGCATCGTCGCCAGTTTGCTGGCCGGCGTCACGCTTCCCTGTGCCGGCGACATTCTCGCCGACATCGTGGCTCGCTGCCCTGATACGCCGCGCAGTTATGACCAGGTGTTAACGTATCTGGAGGGTCTGCAAGGCACCGGGCGGGTGAAACTCATCAGGCTGGCCAACAGCCCCCAGGGCCGGCCCGTCCCGATGCTCGTGGTGGCAGCGCCGGAACCGACACCCTCGGGAGTAAAGACGCTCTTCCTCATCGCCCGTCAGCACGGTGACGAACCCTCGGGTACGACAGCAGCCTTGGCGCTGGCTGAACATTTCGCCGTCTCTCAGGGCGTGTTTGAGCGAGAGATACTTAAGCGCCTGACCTTCGTCATCGTCCCGGTCGCCAACCCCGATGGCATGGCAGCCAATCGCCGGGCCAATGGTAAGGGCGTGGACCTCAACCGCGACTGGGTCGCCCTCAGCCAGCCGGAGACCCGGGCCATCGCCGAGGTGGTGGGGGCCTGGCGGCCGGATGCGATCCTCGATCTGCACGAATTGCCGGCCGTGTCGAGCCGATCGTCATTCCGTGAGAACTTCCTGGAGACGGTCGGCAGCTCCCAGCTACTGCCAGCCGGGCTGTGGACGAAAACGTTGACTATCAGCCGCGACATCGCCGCCTGGATGCGGTACTACAGGTACGGGTTCAACATCTTCTATGATTATCCTGGCGACTCGCTGAACCTGTGTCATCGGTATTTCGGTCTGGGACAAGGCTATCCGGCTTTTCTGTGCGAGGCCAAGACCGGCCCCGGCCGGACGCTGAAGGTGCGCGCTGGCGTGCACATCTTGGGAGCTCTGGTGGTAGGGAACTACTTAATCAATTCCGATAGCGGGCAGCCATCGTTGCCGCCTCAGCAGGTGGCAGAAAAGCTGCCCTCTGAGCAGCCGCCGCAGGTGGTGCTCCACGTCAGCGGCGAGCACGCGGATAGCCAGTCCCAACGCGTGGACTTTGAGGCCGAGGTCCTCGCGGCGGAGCGCTTTTGCTATATGACCATTCAAGTGGACGGTCAGGTGCGCGTGCTATGCAATAGCCCTATCCACGCCTTTGCGGTGGACACGTCAGACATGAGC
>JALGTI010000343.1 GCA_029821455.1 Candidatus Zipacnadia bacterium
CAGCGCGACAGATGGGTGAGAGGGGCCGCCGGCGGGCGCTGAAGCTATTCGACGTGCAACGCGTGGCGCAGCAGGTACAGGAGCTGTACGCTGAAATCCTCTGATGGCTTCACTACTGAAAAGCACGGGCATTGAGGCCCGTGCCTTTTCTGAGTTCTCTTCTCGATTCGTTTCCCCAGGGCTGCTACCTGCGCCGCAGGAAGGCCGGAATATCTATGTCATCCTCGTCATAGGTGGGGAGTTCTTCCCGGAAGGGGGAGGGGTGCTCTCCCTCCCGCTCTACCTCCTTGGGCACCTCTGCCTCTACATCCGCTAACGTTCGACGGGCGGGCCTGGCTGGCCGCTCTTCGTCAAAGCCTGTGGCAAGTACCGTCACCCTGATGCTACCTTCCATCTTATCGTCCTGGACGGCACCGAGGATGAGGTCTGCCTGCTCGCCCTCCCCAGCCGCCGCCTGCTGGATGATTTCGGCGATCTCGTGGACCTCGGCCAAGGCAAGGTCGGCACCACCGGTGATGTTCAGCAACACTGAGCGGGCGCCGGTGACATCGGTCTCCAGTAGCGGACTAGCAACAGCGGCCCGGGCTGCCTCGGCGGCACGGTTCTCTCCGCTGGCCTCGCCGATGCCCATCATCGCTGTGCCGGCATCCTTCATCACGGCTCTTACGTCGGCGAAGTCGAGATTAATCAGCCCCGGCACGACGATTACCTCACTGATGCCACGTACGCCCTGGCGCAGTACCTCGTCGGCCATCGCAAAGGCTTCTTGGAGGGTTGGGTTGTCGTCAGTTAACTCCAACAGGCGATCGTTAGGGATAACGATGAGCGTATCTACCTGTTCCTTGAGGCGCTTGATACCCTCCTCGGCCACTTGCATACGCTTCTTGCCCTCAACGGCAAATGGCTTGGTGACCACGCCGACAGTCAGCGCTCCCATCTCGTGGGCCACTTCGGCGACAATCGGGCTGCCGCCAGTGCCGGTTCCACCCCCCATACCGGCGGTGACAAACACCATATCGGCATTGTCCAGCGCTATCAGTACTTCCTGGCGGCTCTCTTCGGCCGCTTGGCGACCTAGATCCGCGTTGCCACCAGTGCCCAGGCCATTGGTGATATTCTCACCGAGAGCTATTTTCACATCCGCAGCCGAGAAGTCGAGCACCTGGCGGTCGGTGTTGATGGCCATATACTCAACGCCCATCACGCCACCCTCAATCATGCGGTTGACGGCATTGGAACCGCCGCCACCCACGCCGACGACACGAATCTTAGCATACTCTTCCACCGGTGACCTCAGCATACGCAAACGCCCCTCCTTGGCTGTACCTATGTCAACCAGGTCGCCCCCTAGATTGAGGGCATTATAGTCATAGGCTCCGGCTGCTGTCAAGCAGCCAGCCACCTTTACCTGCGCCGGCCGGATGACACGGTCGTGGAGTTTGTAACCTTTGCGAACCTGCTCCAAGATCGTGCCCTCACAGACCTGGGTGGTCTGTTCCTGCTCTACGGCCTCGTGAAGCTCAGGATCAAAGAACTCCTGGGCCTCGATGGTCTGGAGCCCGAACTGAGCCAGTGCATCCACAAGCTGTTGATAGCTCATTCGCACGCCGGTCATACAGACAGCAGCATCCTGCCCTTGCTCTTCAGCTTCCAGGGCCATCTGTAGATGGTCCAGCGCGGGCAGGAGCGCAGTGATTAACTCCTGGGCAGCATACTGCAGCATCCGGGCGCGTTCTTCGGTGCTTCGGCGGCGGAAGTTCCGCAACTCAGCCGCGGCCCGCAGATGCAGGTCCCGCTCATTCTCATACAACTCGCGGAGTTCGGCCAACTGGGTCTGTAGCTTCTCCGGGCTGGGCTGAGCCTGGGGCTCTTCCAATCTCTGGTCTTGGTCTTCCTGAGAGTCTTCTACCTCGATTGCGTCATTGTCCTGTGTGGTGTCGTCAAACATACTTACCTCCGAGCAAATGAGTAATGGCTGGATAGCAGCGAGGGCTGTAGGGTCTGGGGCAGAGATGGTGGTGAAACGGAATCCACAGCAACGCCTCACAGGTCAACTATCGCCTTCACCACCTTGGCCACAATTCGTGCACCTTCCGGCAACGACTCAGCTACTGTGGCAGCAGGACGCATGATCATGGGGGCATCTGGCGTTGGGATGTAATGCCCGAAGTCGAGGCGTCCCTTGCTGGCGACTGCAACGATGTTGCCAGGCTCCACTTTCGCATCAAGCTGAAAGAGCACGTCAGCAGGCGCAGCTGTGCCAAACGGGGCTATTGTCTCAGATGATAGACGAAGTATGAAGGAATTCTCCGGTGTGCAGCCCGGTGGTACAAGGCTGCGGGGCAAGGAGATATGTTCGCTCGCCTCGGCGAGGGCCTTGGCCCAATGGTCATCATCAGGTATTACGCCAAGCAACGGAAACTCTATGAACTCCACGGTTTGCATCGCCTCCGACGGAGCGCCACCGTTACTACTCAGGTTCGTTGTCCTCTCGCAGCAGTTGTCCCACGCGCTGGGCGACACTGCGGACCACGGCGATGATTTGGCGATATGGCATTCGCATTGGCCCCACCACCGCGATGCTGCCTACGCGTTCTGGGGCAACCCGATAGCTCTTGGCTACCAGGCTGCACTCACGCAGGGCGCTGACCTTGTTCTCTGTGCCGATGGCTACTAGCACATCGTTGCTTTGCGAAGCCGAGCGTAGCAGGCGTCTGAGCAGCGGTTCCTCGTCGAGGGTTGCCATAACCGGGCAGAGCTTGTCGTGCTCGGCGAACTCGGGTTGTTGGAGGATTTGTGTGGCCCCGTCAACGTAGACTGGCTGCTCGCTGGCTTCTACCTGTGCCTGAAGCTGCTCCACCAGAATACGCATCGGTTGCAGGTCGTCAACTGCCATCTGTAAGCCCACCGGAGTCATGTCGTATACGCTATCGGTCTGCCTGCCCTGCAGGCGCTGCGCCAATAGTGCGTCGAACTGGCTAATCTGCTCAGCAGTCAACGATTGGGGGCAGCGCAGCAGGAGCTCGTGACTACGGCCGTCGGAGGTAGTGTATTCTACGCGAAGCGCGGTGCTGCTGACGGGCCGCGATCTGATGCTGGTGATATCAGCGGCAGGTTCCGTGGGAGCACCGGCCAATGCTGGCTGGTGAGTTAGCCTTGATAGCAAGCGTGTGGTTGCTCTCAGCACGGTTTCTACGTTGCGCCGGGTGCGTCTGAACTCACCCACCATCCATGCAAACTCGCGGCTGAGCGGCACCTCCTGCTCCAACATCTGGTCGACGTAGAAGCGGTATGCTTTCTGCCGGGGTACGCGGCCTGCCGAGGTATGCGGCTGGCGAATGTAGCCGGCGCGCTCCAGAGCCACCATGTCATTGCGTATCGTGGCCGTGCTCACTTGTAGGTTATAACGTTCACGCACTGCCCGCGAACCAACGGGCTCAGTAGTGCGGATATGTTCCTCGACGACGGACGCCAGCACCTGCTGTTGCCTGGCGGTGAGAGCCTCTTCCCTGATGACAGCCACGGTCACCACCCCTCGTCAGTGCCGGATTGCTGATATTGGGAGGATAACACCGGGTCTGGGGCCTGTCAAGATTGCCCACGGCAAAGGATGTTGGAAGCAACTGGAGGAAGTGGCTGTTCTGACAGTAATGCGAACAGGGGTATGCAATCCAAGCTGCCAGGTGAGTATATGACACTTGACGAATTCCAGGAGCTGATTGAACAGATCTACTACGAAAAAGACAGCGGACGGGGCGTGTATGCAAGCTTTGCCTGGTTTGTGGAGGAGGTGGGGGAGCTTGCGAGGGCGTTGGTGCGCGGCGACAAGGCTGCCCGGACCGAGGAGGTCGGGGATGTTCTGGCGTGGCTTTCAACGCTGGCCTCCATTGTGGGAGTGCGCCTGGAAGATGCCGCGACCAAGTACGCCAACGGCTGCCCCAAATGCCACCGCACGCCCTGCCGTTGCGACTGAATTGCCCCTACTGCTCTTCCTGCTCCTCGAAGTAGCGCTGGGCGCGGGTGAAGGGGTCATCGGCTGACTGCTGCTGAGGGTCACCAGCTTCCTCGCGCCTTCGCCGCCACAAGTAGACCAATCGCAAACCCACAAATGTAACCACCAGCCCGAATATCATAGAGAACAACATAGCCAGGGCTGCGTGGAACGATTGCTCCTGAGTCGGCTCCGGCAAGCTATCACCCGGCGGCTGCGCCCAGAGTCTGGGCCCCACAAGCCACAACCCTAATACCTGTGCTGCCGTCAATAATCGTCCTAACATCCCTTCACCTGACCAATTCATAGTCTGAAGCTGGTCCCTCATGGGAATTCAGAACTTCAATACCACCATGGCCGGGTGGTGGTCGGAGACCTCCGCTGGAACCGTGTGATCAATTGCGGCGGACACCAGGCGGCGCTTGAGGTTCTTTGAGATGAGAATGTGGTCAATCCGCTGGTAGTAGGTGTTGCCGTGCGGGTCGGTCCAGATGTACCAACGCATCGTGGAGCTTACGGCCGGGGCCGTTATCGCCGATGATGAATTCCAGGGCGGGGCTATTGCGGTCATCGTTGAAATCCCCCATCACCACCACATACTCGTTCGCGTCCAAAGCTGGTCGCGTAAGCTCGCGCACCAGCTTCCCCTGCCCGGCTCGCTGGCAGTCGGCCAAATAGGCGTCGCGCTCACCATCCACCTGTATCGGCAGTTGGGACTTCAGGTGGGTCGTGTACACGTGAAGCACATCTACGGAGCCCGGTATCTGCAGCTTGATGTCCAGCAGTCCCTTGGACAAGCGCCATGTCTCGCCCTGCAATATCGTCGTTGCCTTCAAATGGTCCTGTATCACCCCGACTGTCTCCAACCTGGTCAACACTGCTACATCCTGGCCCGTTGCTCGGTCAAGACTGTCGAACCAGTAGACCGCATAGCCCAGATCAGCCAGGTATTCGCTGGTGAGGCGATCCAGGACTGCACGGTTCTCCACCTCCTGCAATGCAACCACATCCGGGCTGTGGCGGCGCATCACCTCGGCGATGCCGGCCAGCTTGGCATCCAGGTCATCCGGCATGTGGTCCTGATCCATCAGCACCGTCGGGTCATCCATCTGGTCGAACAGCCAGTGCGTATTGAAGGTCATAAGTGTGATGTAGTGTGGCTGAGCGTGGCTGCGCAGTGCGGCGATAGCCAGCGCTATGGCCAGCAGGACCGCGAGTACAGATATGCTGAGGATTAGCCGGCGTTTGTCCCTACCCATTGCTCTTCCCCCGGGGTCCTA